>JAGXSC010000024.1 GCA_018334075.1 Actinomycetota bacterium | reverse complement strand
TTTCTTTGGACCTATCACAATAGAGGTAGATGGTGTAACTCATGTCATCGGACGGGAAGTGGCCAACAGTGTGTTTGTGGTTAAATATTAGCGCAATCTGCAACAGCTAGACGAAAGCGAAGCGCATGCGTGACACAAAACTTGTCAGGTCTTTTGGAGTTCGGACGCTGATGCTGATGATTTTGATGGTCAGTGCTTTAGGGTTGGCGCTGTCCTGGCGAGTCGAGCAGGTTTATCGCAATAACGCAATCATTACCGCTGATACGGTTGCCTCTGCAGCGATTGTTTCGCGCCTGGGCACAGGAGTTTTTGCTTCGAGTCTCGACCCCGAGCAAAGTGCCGCTATCGATAAGTTGCTCGAGACTGAGCTGCGTGGAGCTGGCATATTCGCTGTCAAGCTCTGGAGCCCACAGGGCGTGCTCGTTTACTCTTCTGATCCCGAAGATCGGGTAGGCGCTTCTTTTGCAGATGACCCTGAGGTAGCCCGGGCAGTGGAGGGCGAGATCGTCTCGGAGATCATACGCCAGCCGCAGCCGGCTAACATCAGGCAATTTGAGCATGCCGGTCCGCTGCTTGAAGTGTATGCCCCTGTGGAGGACCCTGCCAGCGGTGCCGTTTTAGGCATCTTCGAGACATACCAGTACTATGCGCCGATTCAGCGAGAGGTCAGATGGTCCATTGCGATACTCTGGGCGTTTCTGATTGTTGGAACCGGTGCGGCTTATCTGCTTCAACTTCAAATGGTTCGCTCCATCGCAAGAGAGCTTGTGGAGACCGAGGAGCAGGTGACTGAGGTCAACTCCCGCCTCGAGCACTCACTTACCCGCATAGAGGAGCACTCGCTTGGCACCTTGCAGGCCTTGACGGCGGCAGTCGACGCGAAGGACAGCTATACGGCCAGCCACTCGCTTGGTGTGACGGACTACGCGGTGTTGTTGGGCAAGCGGATGGGGTTTCAGGCCGACGAGATCGAGCTATTGGAGCGGGCGGCACTTCTCCACGACATCGGCAAGATCGGTGTCTCCGAAGAGATACTGCTCAGGCCGTCGAAGCTCACTGTTGAAGAGTTTTCGATTGTCCAGCGCCACAGTGTAGCCGGTAGCAAGATCATAGAGTCCATTCCATTTCTGCAAACGCTCGTACCGTTGATTCGACATCATCACGAACACTGGAATGGCAGGGGCTATCCTGATGGGCTGGTTGGTGAGCAAATCCCGAAGTTGGCTCGCGTCCTTGCTGTGGCTGACGCATTCGACGCGATGACCTCTGATCGACCCTATCGTCAGGCGATGATACTGCCGGAAGCGCGCATGGAGTTGATGCGCGGACGGGGGACCCAGTTTGATCCACATGTGGTCGACGCTCTTCTTGGAGCCATCGACTCGGGTGTGATCGGCAGGATTTTACTACATCGGCACGACAGGGCGAGTCAAGCGCGGTCAGCCTGAGTCACTCTTGGGGGTTTTTGGGTTTGAGGCCCGCGACTCCTCGGAAGATGGCGTCTTCACCGAATCGCTCCCTGATCGCATCTACGCCTTTGAGCAGCTCTTCTCTGCTTTGAGGCCGCCCCTGGCCAATCGGCTCATCGCTAGTAGGCAACTCAAGCTGCTCATCGCGAAGGTTAAGCCCGGTTACACCCACGCCGAGAAGCCTGATTCCGACACCCTCGCTCCATATCCGGCGCACAAGATCTACGGCGACTTCAGCGATCTGCTTTTCGTCGTCGGTACCCGATGCCAGGGCTTGCTGGAGTGTGCGTGTCGTAAAGTCGCTGAAACGAACCTTGATGTGGATGGTTGTGCCGGTGGTCTTCTTCCGCCGAAGCCTGCCAGCTACTTTGGATGCGAGCTGATTGAGCGCCGATTCGATCTGTGCGGCGTTGTGTATGTCGGCAGGGAAGGTTCGTTCGTTGGAAACCGATTTGACGGTTGACCTGCGCCGAACCTTGCTTTCGTCGAGTCCGGCGGCATGTCGCACAAGTATATCGCCGTGCTGGCCGAGAACTTCGCTTGCGGTGGATTCGTCCAGAGCCGCAAGATCACCCAAAGTTGCGATCCCCATGGACCTTAGGCGTGTGGCGGTTTTTGGCCCGATTCCGCTTAGGCTTTCAACTGGGAGCTCGGCTAAGAAGGCCTTCTCCTGGCCTGGATAGACTACCGTTAGTCCGCAGGGCTTGTTGCGGTCAGACGCTACCTTCGCGACGGTCTTTGACGAGGCCAGACCCACCGAGCAGGTGATTCCGAGCTGCGAGACCTGCTCGGCGATCCAGACAGCGATCTTTACCGGATCCTGCGCCCCGTGCTTGCCGGGTGTCACATCGAGAAACGCCTCGTCGATCGATAGTGGCTGAACGAGTGGCGTTGCGTCGTGAAATATGTCGAATACCTGGTCGGAGATCTCTTTGTATCGCTCGAATCGCGGTCGGGCCCATATCGCATCTTGCGGAGCCAGACGCTCCGCGCGAGCAGCCGGCATCGCCGAGCGGATGCCGTAGCGTCTCGCCTCGTACGATGCCGTCGAAACTACGCCTCTGCCCTTCGGCGAGCCCCCGACAATCACGGGCTTGCCGCGCCATTCGGGATGGTCGAGCTGCTCAACGGCGGCAAAAAATGCGTCCAGGTCGACATGTAGTATCGCCGGACCTTGCCAGAGCTTATCTGAATTGATTTGTTTGGCATCCATAGCAGCAATAAGTTTATGCTTATCGCCGGTTGTTCACTATGCTTTTTGGATCATTCGACGCGGCTCATGGAGTGGATCATGCTTATAGGAGCGCATCTTTCGGTTTCAGGTGGGTACGATGAAACGTTGCGGTATGCCGAAAATGTCGGCTGTGAGACGATGCAGATATTCGCAAAAACTCCTCGCCGCTGGAGCGCTCCGGGGCTTGACAGTGCTGCTGCCTCGGCGTTCGCTGAAGCGCGTAGGGAGCGACACAGCGGGATTCCCCTTTTCACTCACACGGCTTACCTGATCAACCTGGCGACAACCGATGCCGAAATTGGTGAGAAATCAGTGCAGGCGCTCGCCGATGAGCTTGTCCGAGGGGCAATTCTCTCGGCGGATGGAGTGGTTACGCATTTGGGTAACGATAAGGCGGGTGACACTCAGGCGGCGGCGCAAAGAGTCGCGAAACGAATCGCCTCGGCCTATGAGATGGCTGGGCCGACTGCATCGGGAGTCGTTTTGCTGCTTGAAAACACCGCAGGCGCGGGAACGGGTTTCGGGTGTTGTCCCGAGGATATAGGCGCTGTGTTTTCGCATGCGGCCGAGATGGACGCTGGAAGGCTCGGCGTTTGCCTGGATACCTGCCATGCTCATGCGTATGGCGCTGATCTGTCGACGCCGGAGGCATGGAGTGAGTACATTCACGCGTACGAGACAACATGCGGCCCGGGATGCATAAAGGTGATACACGCCAATGATTGCATGTTCGAGCGCGGATCCAAAAGGGACAGACATGCGTGGATAGGCGAGGGACATCTAGGATACGAGGCGTTCGAGTCGATGTTTTCTGTGCTGGGGCCGAGTGATATTAGCGTGATAATTGAGGCGCCAGGCCAAATACCGGAAAAAGATGAGATCAACATAGCTAGACTAAAGTCGATGAGGGTTTCAGGCCGATGATTTGGTGCTAACATGTTTCCTGCTGCCGTACCGATGGAGGTTCTTTGGTCATGAGCTATTTTCTTCTCCGCCGAAACCGTCACGATGGTGAGCTCGACTTGGTCACCAGAGTCGTGTACGACACCCAGCAGGAGGCAATTAAGGCGTTGTCGATAGAGTCGTCGTCGCCCGAATTCCACCATGAAGATTTCGATTACTGCCTTTGCTATCTGGATGCCTCCATCCCGGTTCTCATTGTTGCTCCGGGAGCAGCGCCTGAAGAGCCCTTGGCAGCAGAGCCTGCAGAGCCCGCGGAGCACCTGCTTGCTCCTGTGCCTCCGCAGCCTCTGGTGACCCCGTTGCAAGATGCCGAGGAGCCCAAAGTGGCATCCGATGCGCCTCGTGATGAGCCGGTGCCCTATGAGGAATCTGACGCGGTGCTGGATGAGATTATCGAGCAGGCCGGGAACGAAGAGACCGAGCCAGCCGAACCGGTTGAAGGGGCTTCGCTTTCAGATGCCCTGAAGCGTGCCGCCAGCCAGCTGGAGGCCGAAGGGATCAAGGCCCCAGAGTCTGTTGTCTCCACCGTGGAGAGCTGGCCCTGGGAGTCGGACACAAAAAATCCGGCTTCCGAAGAGCCCGCTAAAGTCTCACTCTCCGAAGAGCCAGAACCACTCGCTGAGCCTGCGGACGAGAAAGCGGGCGCCACATATGTATTCGATCCGCTTGAGGAGCCCTCTGTCGATAGTGATACCCTGCTTCCCGACAGAGTCAGGGGATCGGTACTCGAGGATCTGACGATCGTTACACCTGATCTTCCGGACTCCGACGAGCCTGAGGATCGGAAGACACCCGCATCTGAAAATTTTGCTCCTGGTCCCGACGTGCAGTGCGATGATTGCGTTTATGTGAGCACTTGCCCGAACAAGGAGGGAGCCGATCCGATCTCTTGCGGAAACTTCCAGTGGAAAGTGGTGTAATTTTAACTGTAACCACGAAATATAGGTAGCATTGCGAACCCAACTACAATATACTGTGGTTGGGTTCAATTGTTTCGGAGGTGGTTCGTGGCCGAGCGCCCGGCTCATACCTTTCCATTTACGGCGGTTGTGGATCAACATCTACTCAAAACGGCTTTGCTGCTAAACGCAGTGGATCCGGGGGTAGGTGGTGTTCTTATCCGGGGCGAGAAGGGCACCGCCAAATCCACCGTCGTGAGGGCGCTTGCGGTCGTGTTGCCGGATATGGACGTCGTTGAAGGCTGCCGCTTTTCCTGCGATCCCTCCGACCCGAAACTTTGGTGCGCCGATTGTTGTGAAAGCCACACCGTCGATTCCGTTGTGACATCCTTGCGTAAGCCATGGATCGTCGATCTTCCCGTGTCAACCACCGAGGACAGACTGGTTGGGACACTCGATCTTGAGCACGCACTCAAGCACGGGGAGAGGAAATTCGAGCCTGGGATTTTGGCGAAGGCCAATCGCTCTATCCTCTACGTTGACGAGGTGAACCTTCTCGATGACCACTTGGTCGACACGCTGCTCGATGCCTCGGCGATGGGGGTAAATACGGTCGAGCGGGAGGGTGTGTCTTTTCGACATCCGGCGAGATTTATATTGGTAGGCACGATGAATCCGGAAGAGGGTGAGGTGCGACCTCAGCTCACGGATCGCTTCGGGCTATGCGTGGATGTTCGCGGGGTGAAGGACCCGGTTTTGCGGATGGAGATCATGGACAGGCGGCAGCGATTCGATGAGGACCCGTCGTCGTTCATTCGTGCTTGGGTCGACTCTGAGGATGAACTTCGCGTCCGTCTGGCACATGCCCGGCTAAGGCTTCCGACCGTCGAGTTGACCGATGAAATCAAACGCTTGATCGTCTCGATTTGTATCGAGGCCGATGTAGACGGCCATCGAGCGGATCTGGTCATGGCTAGAGCCGCCGCCGCCAGGACTTCCCTAGAGGGCCGGACACTCGTGGAGCACCAGGATGTTGTTGCGGTAGCTTCGATGGTACTGTTGCACCGCATACGAAAGGCCCCGTTTGCCAACACCGAGTCTGCCGAGTCCATAGTCGAGGAGCTTGTCTCGGCGTTTTCCAAGACGTCGAGCTCCGTTTCTTGCGGCGATACAGATAACGCCGAAAAGCGGTGTGACAAAAACGACGCAGGCGACGGAGTCAGGCCAGGCACAACAGCCACACGTTATTTGGGTGAAACCGCAAGTGAAAGCCTCCCGCTCATCGAAAAAGGTGTATTGCGTGAGCTCGACGCGGTGCGCCGTGCAGTTTCCGGCCGAAGACATGAAAGCATTTCCAGCGATTCCAAAGGCCGCCACATACGGTCCGTCAAGGCCGCCACCACTACCTTGGCGGATGTGGCCATCGACGCCACCTTTCGCTCAGCCGCGCCCTATCAGCTCGAACGTGAGGGGAATCTCGCTATCAACATTGATCCTTCTGACATTATGTCAAAGGTCAGGAAGCGGAAAACAGGAGCTTCAATTGTTCTGTGTGTGGATGCCAGCGGCTCGATGGGTGCGGCAGATCGCATGGAGGCCGCAAGGGCAGCGGTGCTCGGCCTGCTCAAGGATGCTTACCAGCGCAGGGACAGAGTCGGTTTGGTCACATTTCGCGGCGAGGGGGCGGACATCATCATGTCGCCAACGGCCAGCGTGGAGCTTGCGCAGCTCAAGTTGAAATCGATGCCTACAGGTGGAGCGACACCTTTGGCTGCCGGACTCCTCAAGGCGTTGGAGCTTCTTGAAAATGAAACAAGGAGAGACTCAGAGGTCATTCCATGGCTCGTGCTGGTCACCGATGGGCGGGCGAATGTCGGGCTCAACGGCGGTTTGGGTAGCGAAGATGCCCGCGCAGCTGGTGTGAGGGTGAGATCGGCAAAAATCAATACAATCGTATTCGATACAGGCACAGGGCCGAAAGCGACAAGCGGAGCACGGGAGATCGCTCGCATCGTGGGAGGAGAATACCTGAGGCTGACAGATCTTGATGGCCGCGTGATCAAAGAGGCGATGCGGACGCGTCTTTGATGTACAATGCAATAGCTTTGGGGTAAAGTTTGATGGGGTGTTTTCCGATAATCTGTCAGTGCAGTAGTGTTTTTAGGTAGCTTTACTGGATAGCGAGTATGTTGGCGCCTGTGGATGGGGAGTATCATGAGATGTCGCACAAATCGTAGAATTGCACTCACCTCAATAGTCACCTGCCTCGTCTTGTTGGCAAGCACTATTCCCGCCGGAGCGGCTCAAAGGCATATGGATTTACCTCCGTTGCCAGGACAAGCGTGGGGCGATACTAAACCAGGTGAGAGCCCTACCAATCCCCAGTATCCGTCGGGGCCTTTTATAAACACCTCACTGACCGTGCCATATCCCGGTGACAGCGGTCCTGGCTTTGAGAGGTCCTGGTGGAGGAACGGATGGGGCAACAATCCATTTCCCCTGTTCAATCTGTACAGAGCCACCGCGGACAATACCGCCTATGCGCTTGGGATGATTTACACTGTCGACCGCATGCCTGGCACTCAGATAGAAACCGCCACACCTCAAAATTACTACCAGCTCGGGGCTGATCTTCAGGATACTAGTATGTTTACACCACTCTTTCTCGATATCGTGGGGATCCAGGCTGCGGCGCTACCTACGCTGCCTGCAGGAGCTACATTTTCGCATGAAGGACGCTGGCATCTACATTACCGCTGGTACGACAGTTCTCGTTATAGTACCGAAACTGTTCACATACCCTTTGGAATAGATGTAACTCCACCGCGTTCTCCTGAAAATCTTGTTGCCATACCTCACGCTCGCTATACCGGCCCATCAGGAAGCGATGTATGGTTCAACTCTCAGCGCGCGAATATCAGATGGAACGATATTGAGTATGACCGACTGTCGGGCACAGCTCTTTATGAGTTCACCGTCAACGGGAAGCTGCATCCGACAAGACTTTTCCATCTCGACCAAGTAGCCACCAACCTCACGCTTGAAAACGACGTGATCCGGCCTGGGCGTAACAGAATCGAGGTAGTGGCTGTTGACCGTGCGACGAACCGTAGCGCTCCGCAGGTCGTTTACTTCAACTCCGATACCGATACACCGACAATTTCTGTCTCGGCCCCCAGGGCAAATGCGCTTGTTCCAGCTGTTAGCACGTTTTCGGTTGTGGCTTCCGACGCGGCTGGTATTCGAGATGTCAGTTTCCACATCGATGGCAACCTCGTTCATACCGACACGTCGGCGCCATACAGCGCCAGCCTGAACTTGAGCGCGTTTCCGAATGGCGCACGCACGTTTTCCGCCACCGTCACAGATATGTTCGGCAGGCAGGTAACCCAGCAGGTCCCCTTCGTCTTAGACAAGACGCCACCGGCAATCTCAGGATTCAGTTTCTCGCCGAGTCTTTTCTACCCGATCATACGTGACGGTATCAGGGACAACATGACCGTGCGGGCCACAATCTCCGAGCGGGCTCACGTCCAGCTAGTCGTCTACTCGTCCACAGGCGCGATATGGGCTACGCGTTCCGCACACTTCCCCGCCGGCGCTGTTTCAATCGCATGGAACGGCAGGGGGCCGAACAACTCGGCGCCTGTGCCCGGAAGGTATACCTTCAGGCTCCGGGTTCAGGATCCAGCTGGCAATGTGACGTGGGGTGCGGTGCACCGCGTTGAAATTCGAAACTTCGAGCTTATCAGGGTCGGCCCCAATGCGGTCAGGGTGGTTCCGCGGTAGTCGCTGCCAGGCAGTGCAAAAAGCGGTGGAGTGGGCCTGTAAGCCGGATTCTGTCTAAGGACGATCATCTATCTGGGGCCGCCGTCACCGGCGGCCTCTAGCGGGCTACCCGAGCGTCGACCGGGCCGGTCTTAGCCGCTCCTATATGCCCTTGCTCCTGGTGGGGTTTGCCAAGCCGCCGCGTCACCGCGACGCTGGTGCGCTCTTACCGCACCGTTTCAGCTTTTCTCGTGCCGGATTTCGCCACGAGAGTTTTCTTTTCTGTGGCACTTTCCGTCAGGTCACCCTGCCCTGCCGTTAGCAGGCACCATGCCCTTTGGAGTCCGGACTTTCCTCACGCGCCCACCTTCGACGCGCGCGACCGCCCGGCCCACTCCATCGACTATTCTAGCAGCTTGTGCAAGTGGGATAAATGTCGCGAAAAAGGGACACTTCAAGTGTGCGCCGAAAGTGGGCGCATGAAGCCAGGGTGAAGCTTGGTAGCCCGTACGGGGTTCGAACCCGTGCCTCCGCCTTGAGAGGGCGGTGTCCTAGGCCTCTAGACGAACGGGCCATGCAGTGGCTGGGGTACTAGGGCTCGAACCTAGACTCTTCGGAACCAGAATCCGACGTGTTGCCAGTTACACCATACCCCAGTACTGTTGCGCACTAGTAAACGCGAATTGGTATGCTACCGGCGCTTCTTGATACTGTCAACCGCTGCCCAAACACGCTTCAGAGCTCTTTCTCGTCCAAGGAGCACGATCGACTCGAACAACGGTGGGCTTACCGTAGACCCAGTCACAGCGACTCTGGTGGCTTGAAACACAAGCTTGGGCTTGAGTTCAAGCTTACCCGGTACCTCTCGCATCGCTTCCTCGACAGCTTCCGGCGTCATCTCGACCTCATTTAGAACGGATGCCACCGCTTCTAGGGCATCGGATGCGCCCTCTTTGGCCAACACCGCATCGAAAGATCGCTCATCGATTACCAGATCGTCGGTGAAGAGAAACGCGACCATCTCGACTACCTCGTCGAGCCTTTTGATGCGCTCGGATACCAGCGGGGCCAACTCTAGCAACCAATCCGAAGAACGACTCACCTGGTCCTCGGCGATCAAACCGGCTTCGTCAAGGAGTGGGAGGACCTTCGAAATGAACTCCTCGGCGGTCATCTCACGCAAGTACACCCCGTTCATCCACTCAAGCTTGCCGATATCCCATACTGCCGGGTTCTTCGAGACCCGGGAAAGCTCGAAGCGCCTCACTAGTGTGTCTCGGTCGAAGATGTTGTCTTCATCAAGCGACCAGCCAAGCAGCGCCAGATAGTTGAGCAAGGCTTCAGGCAGGTAGCCCATCTCCCGATAGGATTCGACGCTGGTGGCACCGTGGCGCTTCGATAGCCGTTTGCCATCGGGGCCAAAGATCAGGCCCATGTGGGCGAATACAGGCGCCTTGGCGCCGAGTGCCTCGAAGACTATTACTTGCCGAGGAGTGTTGGAGAGGTGATCGTCTCCTCGGATGATGTGGGTTATACCCATGTGCCAGTCATCTACGACGGTTGCAAACATGTATGTCGGCGAGGTATCGGTGCGAACAAGGACGAAATCATCCATCGCCGAGAGAGGGAAAGTCACCTGACCGCGAATCACGTCATCGATGACGATATCGCCACGATCCAGCGGTGTTTTGATGCGCCAGACGTGCGGCTCTTCCGCCGCGATGCGTCTCTCGGACTCATGCGCGGGTATGTCTCGGCAGGTGCGATCGTAGCCTGAGTACTTTTTCGCGGCCCTGGCCGCCTCACGCTTGGCCTCGAGTAGCGCAGAGTCACAGAAGCACGGGTAGGTGTTTCCTGCAAGCTTGAGCTCGTTTAGCGCCTGGTCGTAGATGCTCTTGCGTAACGCCTGCGAGTAGGGGCCGAACTCTCCTCCGGCATCAGGGCCTTCGTCCCAATCGAGACCCAGCCAGCGCATCGCCGAGAGGATCGCCTGTGTGTTCTCGTCGGTGGAGCGCTCCTTGTCGGTATCGTCGATTCTCAAGATGAAGCTTCCGCCGTGATGGCGCGCGAACGCCCAGTTGTAGATGGCGGTTCTGGCTCCGCCGATGTGGAGATGCCCTGTCGGGCTGGGCGCGAATCTTACTCTTACGGTTTCAGACACTACGGTTTACTCCTTGCAATAAAGATATTTCCTGACCAGTACTACATCGTACAACGCATCAGCGTATATTTGTGGGAATCGAACGCAATTACCGGGTGACTTGTCACTGACTTAAGCGATAATATATAGCGACTCATCTAGAGGCGGTCGAATAAGGCCGCAAAAGGGTCGAGGGACCGAGCCCGATGACACCCCGGCAACCGGCGTCGAAAATGACGAAGCGGTGCCAACTCTCGGCAGGCTTACGCCTGGAAGATGAGGGAAGAGCTTTCGGTAGAACCTACCGGTGTAGCGAGACCCTTGTCCAGCCCAGGCAGGGGTGTTTGTTTTTTGCGTCAAATCGTTTCGAGCGGATTCGAGCAATTGCTGTCAACACAAGGAGGGCACATGGCCAAGCGCGATTACCTGTTCACTTCCGAGTCGGTCACCGAAGGGCATCCGGACAAGATTTGCGACCAGGTGTCCGACGCCATTCTCGACGCTATCATTCAGCGCGAAACCGAGCTGGCCGACGCGGGCTTCGTCTCGCCGGCGGGTCAGCCTGCAAGTCCCGAGTATGTCAGGGTGGCTTGCGAGACACTCATCACCACCGGACTTGTGGTGGTGTCCGGCGAGATACGCACCCACGCTTACGTGGATGTTCCTTCAATCGTGCGTGAGGTCATCGCCGATATTGGATATACCCGAGCCAAATACGGCTTCGACCACGAGACATGCGGAGTCGTGACCTCGATCCATGAGCAGAGTGCGGATATCGCCATGGGAGTCGACGAGTCGTTCGAGGTGCAACACGGGATGCACTCGGATCCGCTCGACACCATCGGCGCGGGCGATCAGGGCATGATGTTCGGGTACGCCTGCCGCGAGACCTCGCAGTTCATGCCGATGCCGATCTACCTTGCGCACCGCCTCGCGGAAAGGCTTACGGCCGTGCGTAAGGGCGGAGTGTTGCCGTACCTGCGCCCTGATGGCAAGACTCAGGTCACCGTCCGCTACGTCGATGATGTTCCGGTCGCGGTCGACAAGGTCCTGATCTCCACACAGCACGCTGATGGAGTCGACATCGAGGACCTGCTTAGGCCGGATCTGATCGAGCACGTCATCAGGCCCGTTTTCGAGCTTGAGAACATAAGCCATGAAAATTCCGAGATATACGTCAATCCCACCGGACGCTTTGTTATCGGCGGCCCGATGGGAGATACCGGCCTTACGGGTCGCAAGATTATCGTAGACACCTATGGCGGCATGGGAAGGCATGGAGGAGGCGCGTTCTCCGGCAAGGACTGCACGAAGGTCGATCGCTCCGCTGCCTATGCGGCCAGATGGGTCGCGAAAAATGTGGTCGCGGCCGAACTCGCTGACCGTTGTGAGATACAGCTGGCTTACGCGATAGGCGTTTCGCATCCTCTTTCGGTTTTTGTGGAGACCTTCGGCACAGCCAAGGTGTCCGAAAAGAACATAGAGGCAGCGATCGCTTCGGTATTCGATCTTCGGCCGGGAGCGATAATTCGCGATCTCGATCTGCGCCGTCCAATCTATCGCAAGACCGCCGCTTATGGTCACTTCGGCAGAGCAGACAGGGATTTCACTTGGGAGCGCACGGACAAGGCACAGGCGCTCGCCGAGGCAGCCGGGCTTGATGGATGATTGTATTCAGAAGAGTTTCGCTCGTGTGATCGTCGATGTGCCCGCCCGGGCGGTATCTGGTGCGTTCGACTACCGGATACCTTCGGCTTTGGTGGGCAAGATCGAGATTGGATCGCCCGTTCTGGTCGAATTTTCGGGTCGCAAGCTCGCAGGTTGGGTTTGCGGCCTTTCCGCCTCCACCCAGCACTGTGACGCGAGTCCGATTCGCGAGGTTCTCGGCGAGCCACTCTTTGACGAGGCGGCAGCGGATCTGGCCGAGTGGATCGCCAACGAGTACGTCTGCTCGCTTTCCGAGGCGGTAAAGCTCTTTCTCCCGCCTGGTCGCTCTAAGGCTTCCGGTACGAGCGCCTCGGCGCAGGGCCCATCGCGCTTCGGTGGTGCTACGCAAACTCGGGCGAAGGAGGAGCGCTGGGTTTCGATCGTTGATTCGGCCTATACGCCGAGCAGGGCTGCCACAAATCAGTGGGCACTGCTGGACGCCTTGCGCGCGGGACCGCTTTCCGCTGTCGAGCTGCGGGCGATGATAGGGCCAGGCGCGTCTTCGGCGATCGCGACCCTGACGCGCGCCGGTGTTCTCGCTGTCGAGACTCGCCGAAGTTACCGAAGGCCGGAGTCGCGTGACTATCCCGCGCATCGGCCCTCGGAGCTTACAGAAGGGCAACAAGAAGCGCTCGACGCAATCTTGGCGGCATATCGCGTCCGACGCGGCACTCTCGTTCTCGACGGGGTGACTGGATCGGGCAAGACTGAGGTGTACCTGCAAGCGATAGAGGCCGCGCTTCAAGCAGGCCACGGTTCGATAGCGCTGGTTCCCGAGATATCGCTCACCCCGCAGACCGTAGGTCGTTTTCGTTCGCGATTTGGCGATGATGTTGCAGTCTTGCACAGTCGCCTGTCGGCAGGCGAGAGGTTCGATGAGTGGGATCGACTTCGCTCTGGCGAAGCGAAAATTGCGGTTGGCGCGCGGTCAGCCTTGTTTGCGCCCGTTCGTGATCTCGCTCTTATCATTATTGACGAAGAGCACGACAACTCCTACAAACAGGGCTCCTCGCCACGGTATCACGCTCGCGAAGTCGCTGAGCGCATGGCGCTGGCAAGAGGGGCCGTGTTGGTGCTTGGAAGCGCGACGCCATCAATGGAGACTCTGAGCAGGGTCGATAGCGGTCGCTACACCCTGGTTGCACTGCCTAGGCGCGTTGGGGACAGACCTCAGCCGAGTGTGAGCGTCGTTGACATGACCAGGGAGTTCGAAGAGGGGCATCGCTCGATGTTCTCCCGTGAGCTTATCTCGGCGCTTCAAAAGATCGCCGAGGAGAAGGACAAGGCGGTGCTGCTCCTGAACCGGCGCGGTTTCGCCTCATTCTTACTCTGTCGGAACTGCGGCCATGTGCCGATGTGCGGATCGTGTTCGATATCGATGACGTATCATGACCAGAATCCTGTGCTGGCCTGCCACTATTGCGGCGCACACAGGGCGGTTCCCGCAGCTTGCCCGCAGTGCGGCAGTGTGTTTCTGCGGAAATTCGGCGCGGGAACACAGCGGGTGGAAGCGGAGCTTGCCGAGCGCTTTCCGCAGCTACCGGTAGTTCGCATGGATGCGGATACTACCCGGGGGAAGGGCGGTCACGAGCGCTGTCTGGCCAGGTTCGAGTCGCTAAAGACCGGTATTTTGTTGGGGACGCAGATGGTCGCCAAGGGACTAGACTACCCCGAGGTCACGTTGGTAGGGGTGCTAAACGCCGATACGACCCTGCGCTTTCCGGATTTCCTTGCTCCCGAGCGAACCTACCAGATGCTCGCGCAGGTATCGGGCCGGGCTGGCCGAGGCGACAAGGCGGGCCGAGTAGTCATCCAGAGCTACTGGCCTGGCCATCATGCGATCAGGGCAGTCGCTAGCGGGAGGCGGGAAGATTTCCTTTCCGAGGAAAAGCAGGCCAGAGCCGAGCTTGGCTACCCGCCCTTCGCTCGACTGGCGCATATCATCTTCTCGGGTCCGGATGAGCAATCGGTGCAGCAGGCGGCCATTCAGGCGGCAAGCGTCCTTACCGCGCGCGCCGGCGCGGATGTGCAGGTTCTTGGCCCGGGACCATCTCCCATCAGGCGGGTCAAGAGCGCCTGGCGCTGGCGGATTCTTCTGAAGTCCTCGGCAAGGGAAGGAGTGCCGGAGCTATTGCGCGAGGCTTTAGGGACGTTTCGCTTCAAGGGCGTAAAGCTGGCGATAGATGTCGATCCGGTAGACACTCTGTGAGTATTCGGCAGGCAAGCGCAGGAAAGGTACAATATTTCGCATGAACATCGTCAGTTATCCAAGCCCAGCACTGAAAGAAGCGGCGACAGAGGTGGATCCGAAGCGCGATCCCGATCTGAAGCGCTTGATCGCCACCATGGCCAAGGCTATGTATGCCGCTCAGGGCATCGGCTTGGCTGCAACCCAGATCGGTGTCCTCAAAAGGGTCATGGTCTACGATCTTGGTGAGGAACTTGTAGCGTTGTGCAACCCGAGGATTGTGGCCTGCTCCTCGGAAAATGTTGTGGTTGAGGAGGGCTGCCTGTCGGTTCCCGGAGTCGATGTGCCTATCGAGAGGCCGGCCTCGGTGACATGTGAGGCCGAGGACATCTCTGGAAACACCATAAGAATCGAGGCGGACGAGCTGCTAGCCAGAGTGTTGCAGCACGAGATCGATCACCTTGATGGTGTACTGATCCTGGATCGCGCCACACTAGAGGATCGAAAGGCCGCGATCAGAAGGTACAACGAATTGATACAATCCCGATGACGCTGAAAGTGTGAGGGGCTTACATGCGCGTCTTGTTTATGGGCTCACCTGAGTTTGCTGTACCTTCACTTGAGGCGCTTCGCGACCATCACGAGGTTGTCGCGGTTTACACTAGGCCGGATTGCGTCCGTGGCCGCGGCAAGAACCTGGTGTCGACTCCGGTCAAAACCGTTGCGCTTGCACATGGAATTCCGGTAGAGCAGCCACAAACGCTTCGAAGCGAGAGTGCGACGGCGACTTTGCGAAAGTACGCGCCGGATGCTATCTGTGTGGCCGCATACGGACTCATTCTTCCTGCCGAGGTGCTCGAGATTCCGCCGCTGGGCTGCATAAATGTCCACGCCTCGCTGTTGCCCCGGCACCGCGGAGCGGCTCCGGTGCACCGCGCCATCCTTGAAGGTGACGAGATTACCGGCGTTACGATCATGCTGATGGAGGAGGGTCTTGATACCGGCCCGACCGCTGCTGTGCGCTCGACTCGTGTGGCGGACAAGTACCTCGACGAGCTTACCGGCGAGCTTTCTCTTCTCGGCGCTGAGGCCTTGATCGAGACGCTCTCTGAGCTTCGAGCGCAAACGCTAAGCTGGTCGCCGCAGGATGACTCGAAGGCCACATACGCCGGAAAGATCACCGATGATGATGTGAGACTCGAGCCAGGACTCTTTGCCACCGAAGCCCTGCGGCGAATACGGGTTTCCTCGGCAAGTGCGCGCGCCAAAATGATGATCGGGGAGTGTCCTGTCGAGGTCGCTCGTGCGCGTATCGCCGAGGAGAAGATCGGCGCGGGTGAGCTAAAGGCGGTCTCCGGCGGCCTGTTGGCAGGCTTTACCGACGGCGCACTATGGCTCGACAGGGTGAAGGCGGCAGGAAAGGCGCCGGTGGATGGAGGAGCGTTCGCTTGCGGTCGTCGCATCTCGGCCGAGGAAAGATGGTCGTCGGTGTCATGAGCGGTACCTACGCGCGCAAGATAGCACTGAAAGTGGTCGGCAGAGTTAGGCGCGACGGCGCATGGGCCCACGAGGCGCTTGCCTCGGAGCTTAAAGGGAGCACCGCGGAAACGCGGGAAATTGCTCTTGCGACCCGGCTTGCTCTAGGAACTCTCGAGATGGGAGGCGTGCTCGACGAGATTCTCGCCCGTCACCTTAGCGCCCCCGACAGACTCCAGCCGCAATTAATGGATGTGCTTCGGATTGCGACCTATGAGCTGCTCTTCCTCGATACACCCGCGCACGCGGCGGTGCATCAGGCTGTGGAACTGGCAGGGGCGGTGAACCCGCGCGCAAAGGCGCTGGCCAACGCCGTTCTTCGCAAGGTCGCAAAGGACGCGCCAGACTTTCCCTTTGGAGATCCGGAAGTGGAGCTTTCAGCCCGCGCTCGCCTAAGGGGCTTTCCCGGGTGGCTTGCTGATCGTCTGGCTGCAAAGTCAGGCGTTCAATGTGCGATGGATTTCATGGATGCACACGCCTCCTCGGCTCCTGTTTACGTCTCGCACAACCCGTTTCTCGGCGAGGAAGATGCGCTTATCGAGATGGTGCGCGAATCCGGTGCCGATCTGCTCAAGTGTGGCCCTCCCGGGTGTTTCCGCTGTGATCCGCCAGCGCTTGCGCTTGCCTCGACTGCGATTGCGGCTGGTCGCGGAGTGGTAGTCGATATGGCGGCGCAGGCGATTGTGGCGATGGCGCCGATCGAGCCGGGAATGCGAGTCGCCGACATCGGCGCCGGTAGAGGGAGCAAGACCTTGCTGATGCAGGCCAACGCGCTTCGGAAAGGCGGCCTGGCCGAGATCATCGCGGTTGACCTACACGAGTTCAAGGTTGAGGTGCTGCGCAACCGGATGCGTGATCTTGGCGTCCCTAAGGTAACGGCGATACGCGCTGATGCCACCGACTTCGATGAGCTGATCTCGGCGACAGGAGGACCGGTCGACGTCGCCTTCGTCGACGCGCCGTGCAGTGGGGCAGGCACCTTGCGTCGCAATCCCGAAAAGCGTTGGCGGATGAACACCGCCGATATCTCGCGGTTGGCTGCTCTGGGCGCAAAGCTGCTCGACTCTGCCGCCAGACTTGTCCGGCCCGGGGGTTTCGTGGTGTACTCGACGTGTACGGTCTTTTCCGAGGAGAACGACCAGGTCGTGGATGATTTTCTCTCTACGAGCACCGGGGAGGAGTTTGTGAAGGTAGACCTTCTGCTGCCGGCCGAGTGGAGTTTGATCTCCTCGGCGGCACAAGAGGGAGTGTTTGCGACGTGGCCGTCAACTGACGGTCCCGATGGTCATTTTGCGGCGGCGCTCAGGAGAAAGCCGCTGCCGACGGCATTGTAAGGAGGACGAGTTATGCGAAGCACAAGGATCGTTGAGATGCTCGAGGTTACCGAAGCCGCAGCGCTGGCCGCAGGTCGATGGATGGGCAAGGGTGACAAGCACGCTGCCGACAGAGCTGCGGTCGAAGCGATGCGCGCCTCATTTAACGGCCTCGATATCTCCGGCCGGATTGTGATCGGAGAAGGGGAGAGAGACGAGGCTCCGATGCTTTTTATCGGCGAGGAGGTTGGCTCCGGAGGCGAGCGTATCGACATCGCTGTGGATCCCTTGGAGGGCACCAATCTTACCGCAAACGGCCAGCCGAACTCTTTGGCCGTACTCGCCTTTGCGCCGGAAGGTACTCTGCTTCATGCTCCGGATACGTACATGAACAAGATCGCGGTAGGCCCACTAGCCGCTGATGCGGTTCACATCGATGCCACCCCGACAGAAAACGTAATAGCTGTCGCCAAGACGCTAAGTCGCCCTGTCGAAGACATCGTTGTGTGTATTTTGGACAGGCCTCGGCATGCTTCGCTTATCAGCGAGGTAAGGCAGACAGGCGCAAGAATCCGTCTGATCTCCGATGGTGATGTCTTTGGCGCCGTGGCAACCTCGATCGAGGGCACGGGAATACACCTTTATCTGGGAATCGGCGCCGCACCTGAAGGAGTGCTTGCCTGCGCGGCGATGCGCTGCATAGGGGGTTGCTTCATGGGTCGCTTCGCTTTCCGCAGCGAAGAAGAGAGGGCCCGAGCTCTCAAGATGACGCAGTGCGACATCGATGGTGTGCTGACAATGGACTGCCTGGTAGCAACCGACGAGGCAGCGTTTATCGCCACTGGAGTGACGGACGGAGAGATGCTGCGCGGCGTAAAATACTTCGGAGCCGGATCACGCACACACTCCATCGCAATGGACGGCAAGACCGGGACGGTAAGATTTATCGAGACCGTCTACCGTACGGGAGCCGAGAGGTTCTGGGTGCGTATGGACTAACCGGTTGGTTGTCAGCTCGCCGAGGCAGGACACTTCTGGCAGGAGTCTTTGGATCCGGCGCTGTCACACGATCCACCTTCGGGCTTTTCGCTTTGCCGTGGCTTGTAGTCGGTGTTGTGAAAGCCCGAGCCCTTGAACACAACGCCGACCGGGGTAAATATACGCTTGAGGGCGCCTCCGCAGCTGCCGCAAGGTTCCGAATTTTTGGAACCGGCGCTCATCGTCACCTCTGTTATCTCGCCACAGGAGGTGCAACGAAAGTCATACTTTGGCATCTGGTATGCTCCTTATACGATGTTTCGGGTAAACGATTTTGAGTAGTGTGAAAGGTTATACACAAGCCACGTTTTCTGCAAGGCCGATGCCAACATAGCGGGAGAATGTACGCATGATTGACAGAGATCGACCCAAAAGACCACCCTTCGTTCCAAGGGTAGTATATGTTGTAGCGGGGCTGGCGGTGCTTCTCCCGATACTTGTCGCGTCAGCGCTCCTCCTCAATACCAGACTGGCTCTTACCGAGGTGCCGGAGCTGGTAGGGGTTCAGGAGAGCGAGGCCGAGGCCAGGCTCAACTTAGCCGGCTTAGAGATTCTCGTTGTGGACAGGGTGTTCGATCCATCACCCGCAGGGACGGTCCTTGAGCAGGAACCCGCGCCTGGGGCAACGCTCGGCCAGGGTGAAGTTGTGACCCTGCGCGTCTCGGCGGGTATAGAAGAGTTCATTTTGCCGGACGTTATGGGGTACTCGATCCTTGTGGCTAGATCAAGGCTCGAAGGCCGCGGTCTTGTGCTTACCGAGGATAGCGCGGTCTCGGATCAGCCGATGGGAACTGTCGTATCCACGAACCCTTCCCCGGGGGCGACCGTTCGCACTGGAGATATCGTGCGAGTGTTTGTGGCGACAGCACCCGAAGACATTCCTGCGTTGGTTCCTCTCGAGCTCTCCGGCAAGATCGTGGTTTTGGATCCTGCGCCTGTGCGGGCTTTGGTGGCCGAAGGAGAGCAGGATGCGGCGAATGCCGATCCGCCGGTCGACCCGCCGCTTGAAGTGGCAAGAAGGCTGCGCTCCCTGTTTGAGGCGGCTGGCGCACGGGTCATCATCACGCGTTCGGTCACGAGCGAAGATATATCGCTGGCTGCTCGCTCCGCACTGGTAACAGGCACGGTGTCGGCCGTCGTGGGAATCGATGTAGTAAACGATCCGCAGCGGCCCGGAATCGATATTCGGACCGTGAACAGGATATCGGCGCCGCAAACCTACGATCAGGCGCTCAGTTTGACCCGTGCGCTATCCGGTTCATTTGCTCAGGATGAGAAGGCCGCCCGATCAAGTGAGACTGTGGGGGATGCGGTGACAACCGCGCTGCCTGTTCCTGCGGTGCGAATCGCGCTTGGTTCGCAAGCGGTGACAAGTGACGCGGCTTTGCTCGCCGACCCGAGGTGGTCCGACGCTGTTGCCCGTTCAATATATCGCGGCCTGGGCGAGTGGTTGGCTTCTCAATAAGCTTGCTTTCGCTCTCGGCATTTCGATATCGGCATTCCTCGTCTAGAATTCGTAAGGACATTTTCTGGCATTGGAGGCGCATGTGATTCGCGATTTTGAGCCGCAGCAAATAGAGGGCAAGTGGCAGGATGCATGGAGAAGCTCCAATCTATATGCCGTGGGTGAAGATGCCTCCAGGCCAAAGTATTACGTTCTGGAGATGTTTCCATACCCTTCGGGAGACATCCACATGGGGCATGTCAGGAATTACACTATCGGCGATGTGGTGGCCCGCTATCTAAAAATGAAGGGCTACAACGTTTTGCACCCTATGGGCTGGGACGCTTTTGGCTTGCCCGCCGAGAACGCCGCCATCAAAGGGAATACACATCCCGCAACTTGGACGTATACCAATATCGAAAAGCAAAAAAGCAGCTTTGAGCGAATGGGCTTTAGTTATGACTGGAATCGCAGCGTTGTTACTTGCGACGAAGATTATTATCGCTGGGGGCAATGGATCTTCCTGAAAATGTGGGAGCGGGATCTGGTCGAGCGAAGGCTCTCGCCAGTTAACTGGTGCCCCAGTTGCGCAACCGTCTTAGCCAATGAACAGGTAATAGGCGATGGCGAATGCTGGCGCTGTAAGAGCATTGTCATCAAACGGGATCTCGAGCAGTGGTACCTGAAGATAACTCACTATGCTCAAGAGCTGCTCGATGATTTGGAGAGCTTGTCCGGTTGGCCTGAGCGGGTCAAAACGATGCAAGCCAACTGGATCGGACGCTCCGAGGGTGCCGAGGTGGATTTCACAATCTGTGACGCGGCCGGCGAGCCTACCGAAGAAAAGATCACCGTGTTTACCACCAGGCCCGACACTTTGTTCGGTTGCACATTCTTCCTGCTCGCTCCCGAGCACCCGCTCGTCCACGAGTTCGTCCATGGCACTCCATCTGCCGAGGAGGTTATGGCCGTAGTTGAGGCGGCGTCTCGGCAGACCGCTGTAGAGAGATCCTCCGGCGATCGCGAGAAGAGAGGCGCGTTTACCGGCCGCTACGTCATCAATCCGGTCAATGCCGAGAAGGTGCCCGTCTGGGTCGCCGACTATGTGCTGCTCGAGTACGGGACCGGCGCTGTCATGGCTGTTCCCTGTGGCGACCAGCGAGATTTTGAGTTCGCTCGCAAGTACGGACTGCCTATCCCGCCCGTTGTTGTCCATGAGGATGATCCGCTCTACGAACGGCTTCGCGATGCTTATGAGCGAGTAGTGGACGATGTCGACTGGGAGTGTGCGTACGACGGACCCGGGATCATGGTTCAGTCCAAAGAGTTTACAGGCGTTGCGACCTCCAAGGGCGGCCAAGGCGTGATGCGAGTCATTGAGTGGCTTGAGTCTCGTGGCCTCGGCAGGAAATCGGTGAACTTCCGTTTGCGTGATTGGCTCATCAGCCGGCAGCGTTATTGGGGCAATCCCATACCGGCGATACATTGTGATGCGTGCGGTTTGGTTCCGGTTCCCGCCGAAGAGCTTCCTGTCAGGCTGCCGGGGGATGTCGACATCACTCGTGGCCAGACACTCGCTGATCATCCGGGCTTCTATCAGACCACCTGCCCGAAGTGCGGCGCTTCCGCCCGCAGAGAAACTGACACCATGGATACGTTCACCTGCTCATCATGGTATTACCTGCGCTATTGCGATCCGCGAAACGACGATGCCATTTGGGAAAAGAGCAAGGCGAATCACTGGATGCCGGTCGACCAATACATCGGCGGTATCGAGCACGCGATTTTGCACCTGCTCTATTCACGCTTTTTCACGAAAGTCTTTCGTGATATGGGGTTGATCGAATTCTCCGAGCCCTTTACGAACCTCTTGACCCAGGGAATGGTCAAGAAGGACGGCGAGACGATGTCCAAGTCCAAAGGCAACGTTGTGGCGCCTGAGGAGATAATCGAAAAGTACGGCGCGGACACACTGCGTCTCTACATTCTTTTTATGGCCCCGCCCGACAAGGATCTTGAGTGGTCATACGAGGGTCTGGAGGGGACCTATCGTTGGCTCGGCCGGGTCTGGCGTTTTGTTAGCACGCTTCAGGGTACCTCTGGATCGACCAGCCTCGACGGCATCCCTCAGGATGTGGCCGGGCAGGCCCTGTACAGAAAAACCCACGAGGTCATAAAGAAGGTGACCGACGATCTGGCGCGATTCCAGCTCAACACCGCGATAGCCGCAATGATGGAGCTAACCAACGCGGCCTACGAGTATACAAACGCTACTTTGCCCCATGAGCGTGATGTCAGTCTTCAGCGCAAGGTCGCTTGTGATCTGACTCGGCTTCTGGCACCCTTTGCCCCGCACATCGCCGAGGAGTTGTGGCAAGAGGTGCTTGGCGAGAGCGACTCGGTACACCTCACTCAGTGGCCTGTATTTGATGCCGCTGCGGTGATTCCCGATGAGATCGAGATGGTAGTCCAGGTCAACGGCAAGGTCCGTGGCAGGATTGTGGTCGCAATCGACACAGCCGAGCCTTCAATTGTGGAGGCTGCGCTAGATGCCGTCTCGGAGTGGACAAAAGATGCCGAGATTCGCAAGGTCGTCGTTGTTCCCAGCAAGCTTGTCAGTGTGGTTGTCGCAAGCTAGAGCCGCATGAAGATAACTTTGGTTTAAGGCTCGGATAGAGACTAGTTTGACGGATATGCTTTTCTGGTATCTGGCCAAGTAAAGCATCCAGGTCCCCTCCGCTGATGCGTTCACGTCAACGGAGGTGAAAAAAGTGTCTTCTTCCATCGGCAAATCAAGGTTCGATGAGCTGATCGTGCGAGCGGGTTTGGGAGGCGCTCGAAGAAGCGTTGTCATCACAGTCGCACTTCTTTGTGTGGTTATTGCCGCGCTTGCGCTGTACAGATGGTGGCCGCAGGCAGCCGGGCAGGATCAAATGGGTTTTTCGATATCGCAAACCCATGAAGTGGCATCCGACTCGAAGGAGGCCGGCTCCGATCGCCCATCACTGCATTCCACGCCATCTGCCGAGGAGACGCTGGTTATACACGTTGCCGGCGCAGTTATGCGCCCCGGGGTTGTTTATCTGCCGTCGGGCAGCAGGGTTCAGGGTGCGATCAACGCCGCGGGGGGTTTTCTCGGTAGTGCGGCGCAAGACGCCTTGAATCTTGCGCGAGTCATTACTGACGGCGAGCAGATATATGTCCCCACCTCCGATGAGGTGAAATCCGGAGACCTGGCAGGGCAAGTTGGAGTTCCTCAGGCACAGCAGCCGGCAAACGCTCTTGTTGACCTGAATTCGGCTGACGCGGAGCTGCTTGATACCTTGCCCGGAGTTGGTCCCGCGACTGCGCAACGAATCATCGCCGACAGGGAGAAAAACGGACCCTTTTCTGCGCCAGAGGATTTAAAACGGGTGTCTGGCATCGGGGAGAAAAAATTCGAGGCGTTGGCCGACTTGGTAACAGTCAACTGATTTGATCAACGAGGCATCCATAGCTCATCTTTGGGTCGAGAAGGGTGCCATGCGGCCAACTTTACCACCGGTCATGTGGACGGCACTTTCACTGTGGCTCGGTGTAGTTGCGGCAGAGTCACTCGCATGGGCACGCTGGCTCGATGATTTGCAGAAGACGCATCTGCTCGCGCTTGGGGCAGTTGGAATATTAGTGATGGTGTTGCTGGTGGCAAGAAGGCGCGCAACACACGCTCTCTGGCCGATTGCTATCTGCGGATTTATGGCCGGATTGCTTTGCGGCTGTCTTTATTGGAGCAGCATCAGGGCTACAACGCTTGCCCATGAACCGGGTACAAGCATTCACGAGTCCGGGCTGGTAACAGAGGATCCGGTTCTGACCGAGCGAGGCGCGCTTGTGCGGTTGCGGTTGACGGGTCCTGACCGAAGGGCCACGAACGTTGGCGCGTTTTGGCCAAAGGATCTCGCCATACCGCGTGCGGGGCAGCTGGTTGTTGTGCGCGGCTCTGTGGGCGAGAGAGCTACCAGTGAGTTTGTCGCTAGGCGCGCGCACAGGAGAGGGGAGGCATTCAGCCTGAAGGTCATCGACGCAAAGATGGGTCCGTTCTCGGCAACACCAGTTGGCATGGCCGCCTCGGCACGCCAGCGTCTCTCTGAAAGGTTGCGAAGTATCCCGGGAGATGGCTCGATTCTTCTCGAAGGCATGCTTATCGGCGAGATGTCCCGCCTAAGGGGCAGTGCAGTCGAGGAAGATTTCAGGATATGCGGACTGTCGCATCTGATAGCGGTATCCGGCGGACACCTGGTGATAGTCGCATACCTTCTGGGAGCCACCCTTATTGTACTGAAAGTGCCGAGGAAAATACGGGTTTTGATCGTGGTGATCGCTTGCGGCGGCTATGTCGCGCTTAGTGGCGCGCAGGTCTCGGCGGTACGATCGCTGATCATGGGGGCGATTGCCGCGCTTGCGGCGCTGGCCCAGCGGCGAGAAGATTGCCTTGGTGCGCTGGCAGTCGCCATAATGCTTCAGCTCACGATATGGCCAACGTTGGCGTTTTCGATAGGTTTGCTCTTGTCCGTGGCCGCTGTCGCCGGGCTGGCGATATTTGGCTCCTTGGCTAGCGAGTGGGTAGAGCAAGCGATGCCAAAGAGGGCCGCATTTCTCGCCCCTGTTCTTTCCGCGACTATAGTTGCGCAGGCCGCGACCTCTCCGATAAGTGTCTCTGTGTTCAACATGCTCTCGGTGATCGGTCCGATAGCCAACATTCTTGCTCTTCCGCTAGTCAGCGTTAGTCTTGCTCTGGGGATGCCGGCCGCATTTGTGTATCTATTCTGGCCGCGGGCGGGAACATTTCTTCTTGAGCTATCTACGGTCGCCGCCTCTGCTTCGGCAGAACTTGCCTCCTGGCTGTCCCGTCTTCCTTACGCTGCCATTCCTCTGGCGGGGTCGGGGATAACCTTAGCCGGGTTCACGGTTGCATCAGGGATTGCTATTTGGGTGATATGGCCGCGTCCCGTCAAAAGATCGCGGGCCGTGTTTGTAGGCGTCATTGCAGTCGTAGTGGTCACAAGTATCGCTCTTGGACCTGTCAGCCCGGGACGCTGCACAGCCATCGCGCTTGATGTTGGTCAGGGAGACGCGATATTGCTAAAAAGCGGTCAGGCAAAGGTTCTGATCGATACGGGAGCGTATCCCCATGTGCTTAGAGAAGCGATCGCGCGACACGGGGTACGCAGGCTCGATAGCGTACTTATCACTCACGATCACCATGATCACACCGGTGGACTCGAAGGGATAGCCGGTGTTGTCAGAATTGACTCGCTCATGATTCCTGATACCGCAAACAAGGATGACTTCGCAGAGGTTAGAGGTATCGCAAAAAGGCTGGGTATAGGTGTACTGGAGGTTTCAAAAGGCGACACTTTCCGAGCAGGAAAGATTGAAGGGGATGTGCTGTGGCCGCCTGTGGATTGGAGGGGGGATGACATTAACGATTCAAGTCTGATAGTCCGCATCGACAACTCCAGGCACTCAATGCTGTTGACCGGCGATGCAGAGACAGGGCCTCTCGGCAGACTGCTTCGTGAGGGCTATCTTGAGCCGGTATGTGTGTTGAAGGTGCCGCATCACGGCAGTGCAGATGGCTTGAGCGAGGAGATTCTCGCCGCCCTCAACCCACGTGCATCGGTGATAAGCGTGGCTCACGACAACGACTACGGGCACCCCGCGGACTCGACGCTGGGACTGCTGCAGAAGGCAGGTTCGAGAGTGTTTCGTACCGATCGCGATGCTGAGATTCGCATCTGCCTCGATAGTGGCAGGGTTGAGCATTGAGTGTGGCAAACCTTGTGCGACAATGGCAGTCGCTTACTGTTCGCTGATTGTGATTGAAACTAAGGCGCACGTTTAGGAGAGATGTCTAATGCCCTCTGGGCTTGCGGATCTAAAACCAGTCTATCTGATCTACGGAGACCAGGAGTTTTTGCTGCAAAGCGCGGTAAATAGACTCCGGAAACGCGTTATTGACTCCGGTGGTTTCGAGTTCGATATCGACGTATTTGATGGCGAGAACGCCTCGATCGAAGCAGTGCTTTCCTCGGCGAACATGTTGCCTTTGATGGCCGAGCGTCGCCTGGTTATCGTCAAACGCGCTGACAAGTTTTCCACCTCAGAGCTTGGGCTGCTCGCTGATTACTGCGGCGCCCCAAATCCTGCCGCTACAGTGGTCCTCGTTTGCAACAAGATCGCCAAAAACCTGCGAATCTACAAGGCGGTAGACGCACTCGGAGGCATAGCCGAATATAAGTCGCCATCGAAGAAGGACTTTCCGCGCACGATCGTTCAGCTGTTTGCCGAGCGCGGCAAGAAGATCGGCATCGATGCCGCTGAGTCCTTTGTCCGCGCCGTGGGATATGACTTGCGGCATGTCGATACCGAAATCAACAAGGTAGTAGCTTTCTTGGGAGACAAGCAGACTCTATCGCGGGAGGATATCGAAGAAGTCATGCTGGAGACTGCGCCTGTCTCGGTGTTCGACTTTCTTGATGCCGTTGGAGCCAGGGATATCAATCAGGCACTTGTATTGTTCTCCAGGCAAATGCAGGCGGGGGAATCAATCCATGGAATTCATGCTATGACCATGAGGCATCTGCGAAACCTGATCGCAGTGCGCGCCATGCTGCAAAGACCCGACGTTCCACGAACCGCAGATGCGATCGCACGGGCGCTAGGCGCGGGCATGCAATCATGGCAGGCTCGCAATCTTATCAAGCAGGCCGAGAGATTCACCTCGGAGGAATTGGTCAACGGTTTGCGTCAGGCAGCTTCGCTTGAGGCTGAAATGAAAACGAGCCGCACTCCGCGGCTCGCATTTGAAGTCTGGTTGATCTCGGTCTGCCAACGCAAACGTTGATTCAACCGATTCGTCATCGGGCAGATAAGAGCGAAAAGGGTCCTATCCCTTGGGGACTCGCTTCGCGAGACCGGACTTCCTGTTCGCTGCCTGGTTCTTGTGGATTATACCCTTGCTTACGGCACGGTCGAGCAGCCGGTTAGCATGGTTTGCAGCAGATGAGGCGGCTGAGTTATCGCCTGCTGCGATCGATGCATCCACTTTTTTGATAGCGGTCTTTACTTCGGACTTTACAGCCTTGTTGCGCTGGTGGGCTTTCTCGTTAGTGAGAATCCGCTTCTTCTGACTCTTGATGTTTGCCACTTATAAAATCCTTCCGGTGCTCTGTCATCGTAGTTGTTCGCTGGGCTATAAGTGCCAAGCCGAACCCGGAAATACTATCATAGGTTCACTCTGTTCGCCAGCTCGATATTGCTGGCTTCGATGAAGATAATGTCACTTATCGGCAGGACCCTGCTACAATCGTGCGTTATGAGCGAACACAAGCATATCAGGAACTTCTCCATCATCGCCCATATCGATCATGGGAAATCCACACTTGCGGATCGGATCCTCGAGCTTACGCATACCGTTTCGGACCGTGAAATGATGGAGCAGGTTCTAGACTCGATGGATATCGAGCGTGAGCGTGGAATCACGATCAAGGCCCAAGCGGTTCGTGTTCTCTATCAAGCACTCGACGGCCAGGAGTACCAGCTGAATCTCATCGACACCCCCGGGCACGTTGATTTTACCTACGAGGTGTCCCGGTCATTGCAGGCATGCGAGGGCGTATTGTTAGTTGTCGATGCGGCGCAAGGAGTCGAAGCCCAAACCGTCGCCAACGCGATGATGGCGATGAACGCAAATCTCGAAATCATCCCGGTGATCAACAAGATCGATCTACCGGCGGCGGATCCCGAGAGGGTTCGCCATGAGATCGAGGAGGGACTCGCTATTCCTGCCGATGAGGCGGTGTTGACCAGCGGCAAGACCGGTGATGGAGTCCAGGATGCACTCGAGGCTGTGATTGAGAGGATCCCTCACCCTAAAGGTGATAAGCAAGCGCCACTCTCGGCCTTGATATTCGACTCCTACTTCGATACCTATCGAGGTGTCGTGGCGCTGGTCAGGATATTTGATGGCTCGATTCGAAAGGGCATGAAGGTTCGCTTGATGGCGACAGGGGCGGTCACCGAAATCGAGGAGGTCGGCGTTAGAAGACCTGCCAATCAGCCTGTCGACTCCCTTACGGTAGGAGAGGTGGGCTATCTGGTCCTCGGGCTGAAGTCTCCCGCTCAAGTCAAGGTAGGAGATACCGTCACCCTTGCCAAGAATGGAGTCGAGACCCCACTGCCTGGCTATCGGGAGGTCAAGCCCATGGTCTATACCGGGCTCTTCCCGATGGACGGAGATCAATACCCAGCCTTGAGGGACGCTCTCGACAGGCTCAAGCTCAACGATCCAGCCCTGGTGTTTGAGCCGGAGAACAGTCATGCCTTGGGATTCGGGTTTCGCGTTGGTTTTCTCGGCTTGCTTCATATGGAGGTCATCAAGGAGCGTCTCGAAAGGGAGTTCGATCTCGATCTGCTCGCAACCGCGCCTAGCGTTGCTTATCGGGTCACCACGACCGATGGAGAAACCCGCGAGATACACTCTCCGCAGGAGATGCCCGACCCGGGCCGGATCGAGCGAGTCGAGGAGCCGTATCTGAAAGTGCAGGTCATCGTTCCCCCGGATTTCGTGGGCGCGGTCATGGAGCTTGCCGAGAGCCGCAGGGCGGTCTTCAAAGATATGCAGTACCTCTCTAAAACGACCGTCGACATGCACTACGAGATGCCGTTGGCCGAACTCATAATGGACTTTTTCGACCAACTGAAAAGCCGCACCAAAGGGTACGCGTCCCTGGATTACGAGGTTTTTGGGTACCAGGCCAGCAATCTGGTCAAGCTCGATATCCTGCTTGCCGGCAAGCCCGTGGATGCGCTTTCTTTTATCATTCACAAAGACAAAGCCTATGCGCGCGGAAAGATACTTACCGAAAAATTGCTAGAGATCATTCCTCGCCAGATGTTTGAGGTGCCGATCCAGGCGGCGATCGGCGGTCGCATACTGGCCAGGGAGACAGTCCGCGCGAAACGCAAGGATGTGCTTGCCAAATGTTATGGCGGTGACATCACCCGCAAGCGTAAGCTGCTGGAGAAGCAGAAAAAAGGCAAGAAGCGTATGAAAAACGTTGGGAATGTCGAGGTGCCACAGGAGGCCTTTATGGCTATCTTGAAGGTCGAGGAGTGAGTTTGTTCGACCCTGTCGCAATGGTGACCGGTCCTGTTATGCCCGCGCACATCTACGTGCACGTTCCGTTTTGCCGCGCGAAATGTTCTTACTGCGACTTCGCGTCGATCGCAGATGCAGATGCGCTCACGATCGATTCCGTTCGCAAGGGGATCGAAAGCGAGGTCACCCGGTGGGCTTCAGCGGCACTGCCGGGGGTCGTCGAGACCGTGTATATCGGCGGTGGCACTCCTACCATCCTCTCCCAGCGTCTGGTCGAGCTCGCCCGGCACATCCTTGAGATGTTTCCCCACACACCCGATGTGGAAGTCACCATAGAGGCCAATCCCGATTCGCTGAGCCGCCCATTGCTAGAAGAGCTCGCCCAGGCCGGTGTCACGCGAATCAGTCTCGGTGTGCAATCATTCGACGCTACCGAGTTGGGTTTGCTCGGAAGAAGTCATTCGCCGGAGTGCGTGGTGGAGTTGGCGAAGGTGATATGCGAGCTTGGCCTGGATCTTTCGCTCGATCTGATCTGCGCGATTCCTGGGCAGTCGAAGGAGAGTTGGCTATCCACATTGAATAGGGCTGCCAGCACTCGAGCTGGCCATATCTCGGTCTATCCGTTGTCGATCGAGCCGGGAACGCCGCTTGAGGTGGCGTGTTCTGTGGGACTCGTCGAGCCGCCCAATCAGGATATCGCCGCCGAACACATGATACTTGCCGAAGAGGAGCTTTCGAAGCATGGGCTTTATCGCTATGAGGTCGCAAACTACTCAATCCCCGGAAAGGAGTCCAGGCACAATATGGCGTATTGGAGCGCCAGGTCGTACCTGGGCATCGGCCCGGCGGCTCATAGCATGCTCGATGCGCCGACCGCAGCCTCAGTCGGGCTGGTAGACGGTGCTGACGCAGATGCGGCGAGAGTTCGTTTCGGGCAGCCAAGTAATGTCAACCAGTGGCTTATCGGTACGCCGGCAACGATCGAGTTGCTCAATGCTAAAGAGGCCCATCGCGAAGATATCATGTTAGGGATGAGGTTGACCCGGGGGGTACCTGTGGCGTTCTTCGATGAGAAGGAGCTACGGCTGGTGCTCGACGGCCTGCTAAGGGACGGCCTTGTCGAGTGCGTGAGCCAGCAGGTTCGCGCTACCCGTACCGGGTGGTTGCTCGGTAATGAGATTTATTCGAGGATATGGGTGGATTAAAATTCATTGCCGAGTCGATGTTGGAGTTGGTCAGGGGTTGGCTTGAAGATTGCTGGCGACTTTAGGCTGGCACTCGCTATAATCAAGTGCTAAACGATAGCTCTTTGGTGGAGTGGATATGTTACCGGTTCGAAGATATCAAATACTAAAAGCCTTGGTGCAGGAGTACATAGCCACCGGTCAACCTGTGGGATCTAAGCATCTAGTGGATCGCTACGGTCTGACCTGCAGCTCCGCAACGGTAAGAAACGAGCTCGCGGCGCTGGAGGAAAGTGGGCATGTATACCAGCCACATGTGAGCAGCGGGAGGATTCCTACTGACTTCGGGTACAGGGAGTTCGTCGACTGTATTCTCGAGGAAGACTTTCCGATATCGCACTACACCCCCTATAACGAGCTTTGCGATCGCTATCTACCGCACATGACGGAGGTCGATAACCTCGTTATGCGCACCTCGGCCTTGCTCTCCAACCTTACTCACTATGTGGCCATTGTGCTTGCCCCGATGATCAACTTTGCCCAGGTATGCAAGATCGATCTGCTGCAGATGGGCCCGCGCCGCGCGTTGGTGGTCCTGATTACGAACTCGGGACAGGTGGTCAGTTGTCATCTGGATGTGCGCGAAGATGTCTCAGCCGATCATATCGGCGAGGTGAAACGGTTTTTGAACGAGGCGCTTGTCAACAAGCGCGCCTATGAGGTGCGAGCGCTTTGCGGGGAGCTGAAACTCGGATTGCCGCCCTTCTCACTCGCGGTTCAGGTTCTCGATGAGCTGGTGGCTTGCCTGGACGAGGCGGATCGCGACCGGGTACATCACATGGGCGTTGGAGAGCTCGCGGCGCTCCCGGATTTTGCCGAGACTGCCCAGCTGCGTCCGCTGCTGAACTTGCTTGAAGACGGGTTAGCCATGCTCGATACGCTTTCCGAGGTGGCTGAAGCCAGGCGCATGGTTGTTCGCATCGGAAGCGAAAACACGCGCCAGGAGCTTGGCGGAATGAGCCTGGTCATGATGAACTATGCGTCTTCTTGTTCAGATGGTGTTGTTGGTGTCATTGGGCCGACGAGAATGGACTATCAGCGCTCGATAGCAGCTGTAAGACTCGCGGCACAAGGGCTTTCGGAGATGACGTGAAAGGAAGTACGAGTCAGTGACGACTGGAACCAAAGACTATTACGAGCTGCTCGGCGTTGCGCGTGACGCTACAGATGCGGAGATCAAGAAGGCTTTCAGGAGAAAAGCTCGCGAGACACATCCGGACGTATGCGTTGATCCGGACGCCGAGGAGCGCTTCAAGGCGATCAATGAGGCGTACGATGTTCTCTCTGATGCGCAGAAGCGTGCGCTCTATGACCAGTACGGAACGGTCGACCCCCGCGGAGTCGGGGGAAGCGCTGACTTCGGAGATATTTTTGCGGGATTTGGGATGGAAGACCTTTTCAGCGCATTTTTTGGAGGGTTTTCCGGAGGCACGCGTGTGCGATTTGAGGGGCGCGATATCGCGGTATCCTTGAGCTTGACGCTGGAAGAGGCCGCCTCCGGAGTCACGAAGCAGGTAGTTCTCAGCAGGCTCGTTCCCTGTGAGGAGTGCTCGGCGACGGGAAGCTCCAGCGGCGGCGGAGTGAAAAGGTGCGCCCAGTGCAATGGCTCAGGCCAAACACAAAGCTACCGCCAGACCTTCCTTGGGACTCTCACTACCGCGACTGCGTGCGCGACTTGCTCGGCAACTGGCGTGTTCGTCGAGGATCCGTGCTCGGAGTGTTCGGGTCAGGGGCGTGTTCCAGACAGGGAGCATGTCGATATCGAGATTCCGGCAGGAATCGATGACGGAATGCAGATCAGAATGCGCGGCCGAGGTGAGGCGGGAATTCGCGGCGCGGCCGCCGGAGACCTGTTGGTAAACGTCCAGGTGACCCCACACGAGTTCATTCATCGGCAGGGAGACGATCTTCACTGCAGTGCGGTGATCTCGATTGCACAGGCCGCCTTGGGCGCCGATATAACAGTATGCGGAATCCCTGAGGAGAACACCGTTAGCGTGCCGCCCGGTTCCCAGCATGGCGATACCGTCAGGTTGCGTGGCCGAGGAATGCCCCGCCTGCGCGGCGGTGGCCGCGGTGACCTGATTGTGCACGTGGCTGTTGAGGTTCCCCGCAAGCTCACCAAAAAACAGCGTGAACTCATGACCGAGCTGGGCGTGTCGTTTGGTGATCCGGAGCGGCAATCGACGCTGCAGAAGTTGCACAAGTGGATTACCGGCTGAAATGAGCGTACCGCGTTTCTTTACCCGTGATTATTTCGGGCAGCTTTGCATCGGAGATTCCGTCGAGGTCCAGCTTGCCGAGACAGACGCACATCACGCTGCACGCGTGTTGCGCTTGTCGGCGGATGATATGGCCGAAGCGGTGGATCCAGACGGGAAAGTCCTGCTTATTCGGCTCAGCGCAGCTCCCGTAAACTCGCTTTGCGGTTTTGCTGTCCAGATAGCAGAACCCAGGTTGTGGCCGAGAGTCGCTCTGTTTCAAGGTATGGCTAAGGGGGACAAAACCGACCTTGTGGTGGAAAAAGCCGTCGAGATCGGGGTGAGTGTTTTGGTCCCGGTGCTATTTAGCAGATCGGTGGTGACGCTGGACTCGCAGCGGCGTTTTGCGCGTGGGGAGAGACTTCGGCGTGTCGCGCTCGCTGCCGCCAAGCAATCAAAACGCAACTTCGTTCCGCAGGTGCACGATCCGGTGGATTTCACTTCAGCCCTTGCGCTGCTCGCCGAATATAACGCGGTGCTGCTTGCCCGCGAAGGGGTCGACGCGCTTCCTGGAGCGGGGGACGCTCTGGCTTCGACTGGCCCGCAGTCGCCTTCAAATGTCGCCGTGGTCGTCGGCCCGGAGGGCGGATTTGCCCGCGAGGAAGTGGAGGCGCTAGCCGGCATTGGGGCTGTAGAGTTCACCCTCGGGGATATGGTGCTCAGGACCGAGACGGCAGGTATCGTTTCTGTATCGCTGGTTTTGTACTCTCTCGGCGCCTTGGGCGGGCGCTCCAAATGAGCAGCCGCGCGCCTGATTCAGGCGGTGTATACATAAAGACGCTCGGTTGCAAGGTCAATCAGACCGAGTCTACGGCGATTCGCTCGCAGCTGGCCGGTCTTGGCGTCAAGCTGACCGATGAGTCGGAAGCGGGGGTGATTATCCTCGATACATGCACCGTGACCGCCGAGGCCGACCGTAAGGCGCGCAAGTATCTGCGGCGCGCACACGGCATGAGCGCATCTCCTGCTGTTGTGGTTACCGGCTGCATGGCTGTGCTCGACGACGGCCGGCTATCTAATCTTGGCGACAGGGTCGAAGTGCTCGCCGACAAGACAAAGGTCGCCGAAAGAGTCATCGAGATTCTCGCTGAGCGAGGGCACGACCTCGGCGAGCCCGTTGGCAACCTTGCACTCCCGCGGACTCGCGCAATGCTGAAGGTTCAGGATGGCTGTGATGCGGGCTGCGCTTACTGCATTGTGCCTTTCGCGAGGGGAGCGCCTCGCTCGTCGCCGCTTGCAGAAATTATAGCCTCCGCCGAGAAACTCGTGGCCCTCGGAGCACCAGAGATCGTGCTTACCGGGATCAACCTCGGAAGGTACAGCGACTCTGGCGCTGATATCGCGACTCTGGTTCGCGAGGTATCGCGCACCGGCGTAGCGCGAGTGCGTCTTTCGAGCATCGAGCCGGTCGACATTACCGAACGACTATTAGAGGTGATGGCATCCACGCCATCGGTCTGCCGCCAACTGCACGTGCCGTTGCAGTCGGGCTCGGATCGCGTACTCGCCGCGATGGGTAGAAGCTATACGACCGCCGAGTACCGCCGTCTTGTCGATCTTGCGCGAGGAGCGATTTCGGGATTGGCGGTGACAACCGACTTGATTTGCGGGTTTCCAACCGAGACAGAGGGCGAGGCCAGGGAGACGATCGAGTATTGCATGGAGATCGGGTTTTCAGGGATGCATGTTTTCAGGTTCTCTCCTCGGCACGAAACGACCGCCGCGAAGATGGCTGGCCGAGTTGATCCGAGAGTCATAAGTGAACGAGCGGGCAGGGTTCGCCGATTGGCAGAGGAGTTGCACTCACACTTTCTTGCCGCCAAGATTGGATCGGTTGAGGAAGTGCTTGTGGAGAGCGCTGTGAACGACTCGGCTTACGAGGGGACGACTTCCGATTACGCCAAAGTTCGCTTTGATGATGGCGTGGATGTCGGCTCGGGGGATCTTGTGTCAGTAAAGATTGAAGCGCTTGTCTCTGGCGTGCTAAAGGGAGCCGATGTTGCTAAGATTAGTAGATGATCGATGTGCAAACACAAAAGATTGCAAGCAGACCCATCGAAATCACGGAAGGTGAATCTTTGGTTGAGCCTACGCAGATATCGATAGTTGTTCCTCCGGAGCTGCATATGCTCGATCTTCTCGGCGAAGGAGATGATTTGCTTCGGCTGATAGAGGACAGTTTCGAGTCGGATGTCAGTGTCAGAGGCAATCAGATCAACGTGTCGGGCAGCGCCGTGGAGACCCAAGCGATCTCGATATTGCTAACCGAGCTGATCGGCCTTATTGAAGGTGGCGAGCGCTTGACCAGGGATACGGTCGAGCGGGTAATCAATATGGTACGCGAGGGTAAATGCCACCCTTCGACTGTGCTCTCCGATGTTGTGCTGACTCACAAGGGCAAGTCGATTCGGCCCAAGACGATCGGCCAGAAGCTCTATGTGGACGCTATCCGATCCAACACTATTACTTTCGGAATTGGTCCGGCCGGAACCGGCAAGACATATCTGGCGATGGCAATGGCTGTCGACTCGCTGAGAAGACGTGAGGTTGGAAGGATCATCCTGACCCGGCCGGCGGTCGAAGCGGGCGAATCTTTAGGGTATCTGCCCGGGACGCTTTTCGAGAAGGTCGATCCTTACCTCAGGCCGCTTTATGATGCCCTTTTTGACATGATGGACTCGGACAAATCCCAGCAACTCATGGATAAAGGAATTATCGAGGTCGCTCCGCTGGCATTTATGCGCGGCCGAACATTGAACGACAGTTTCATAATCCTGGATGAGGCGCAGAACACTACCCCCGAGCAGATGAAGATGGTTCTCACTAGGTTGGGCTTTGGCTCCAAGATGGTTGTTACCGGCGACGTGACACAGGTTGATCTGCCGAAAGGCGCCTCGGGACTAAAGCGTGTTGTAGAGATTCTCGGCAGTGTGGATGATGTTAAATTTGTTACGCTGGATGCTCGCGATGTGATCAGGCATCGCCTGGTGCAGCGAATCGTCAGTGCTTATCATGTATACGAGGAGGCTCAGGCCAACCGCCAAAATGGCTAGCCTGATGGACAGATTTTTAGATCAGGTATCAATTCGCGGTGTTGTGGCGCGTCTCGGGCTAAAACGCCTTGGGGTGGGAGCGCTTTTGATAGCGATGTCACTTCCGCCGCTGATTGTACGCGTGCATCCCGTCCAGTTCATGCAGGAATTTTCACTTGAGATGGCGCTTCGGTATCTGCCGCTGGCCGTCCTCTTTTGTTTGTCGGTGTTGGCGGGAGCCGCCTTTATCTGGCGCTACGAGCGCAAGACATGGGGCTCGATCCGCGACCTGCTCATCGTGTCTACTCTGATCATCGGGATGCTTTGGACAACCAGGGCCGTAATGTGGCTGCATCCCGACACGCCACTTTACCTTTTGCCGATTCCACTGGGCGCGCTACTTGCAACGTGGTTGCTCTCATCCAATTTAGGACTTCTTGTAGCCGTTGTGACTTCACTCAATGCGACGCTTATGGGTGTATCTACCGACGTAGGCGCCGTCGGGGTGTTGATCTGGGCGATCACTGGCGCTGTTGCGGCATCGATGATTTCTGAGCGCCGAGCGACTCTCAGCGTTGGTGCGCTTCTCGTTTTATCCGGAGCGATAGTTGCGTTTGCGGCAACATTGGGCTTGCAACAGCCACTCTCGGCAGCTCTCGATAGTGCTCGATGGGGCGCTGTAGGCGGTTTTCTTTCGGCAATTCTCGGTTATGGACTGTTACCATTTTTCGAGAACGTTTTTCGTGTGACAACGGATGTTCGCTTACTTGAGCTGACAAGCTCCTCCCATCCATTGCTGCGAAGATTGATGCAGGAGGCGCCGGGTACGTACAGCCACTCCATCATCACAGGTAACCTTGCCGAGGCAGGCGCGGAAGCCACCGGCGCCAGGGCTTTGCTCGCCCGCGCGGGAGCTTACTACCATGATGTCGGGAAGTTGAGGCGGCCTGGTTTTTTCGCCGAGAACCAAGGGGGAGAAGGCAACCCACACGATTCGAGGCTGCCGTCACTTTCCGCCCTTATCATCACCGCTCATGTTCGTGAGGGGGTTGAGCTGGCCAGGGAGCATTCTTTACCCCAAGAGGTCATCGACATCATTCGCCAGCATCACGGGACTTCACTCGTAAGCTACTTCTACTCGAAGGCCGCCGAGGGGAATACTCCGGTGTATGAAGCTGATTTCCGCTACGACGGAGATGCGCCTCACTCCAGGGAGGCCGCACTGGTGATGCTTGCGGATTGCGCTGAAGCTTCGGTCAGGGCGCTCAGGAAGCCTACGGCGATCAGGGTTGAGAACGCCGTGAGAAGGGTGATCGAGAATAAGGTTGCAGATGGGCAGCTGACTAACTCAACACTTACGCTGGCAGACATTGAG
>JAGXSC010000023.1 GCA_018334075.1 Actinomycetota bacterium | reverse complement strand
TGAAGGTGCACGATTGGAAATCGTGTGTGCGGTTTGAAGCCGTACCCAGGGTTCGAATCCCTGGCTCTCCGCCAGAGCATATGAGGTTGTGAGATGGGTGACCCGAGGGGGGCTGCACAGATGCAGCCCGGGATCGCTCTAGGGGATCGAGAGCAATTCCACCTCGAAGATCAGGGTCGCATTGGGAGGAATGACGCCACCTGCTCCCGCCGCACCATAGCCGAGATCCGGCGGAATGGTGAGCCTGCGCTGGCCGCCGACCTTCATACCGGCAACACCCTGATCCCAGCCCGGTATTACCTGGCCCTGGCCGAGCGGGAATTGGAACGGCTCACGGCCCACCGAGGAGTCGAACTCTGTCCCATCGGTTAGCCAGCCGGTGTAGTGCACGGTAACGGTGTCGCCCGCTTTGGCCTCAGCTCCTGTTCCCACCGTGATGTCCTCGATCACGAGTTCGGTGACATCCTCGGCGGCAGGTGGCTCCTGCGTGGCATCTTCCGGAGGTGTCGAGACCTGCCCGGCTTCGCTCGGCGGAGCTTCGGTGTCTTCTGCGGGAGTTCTGGCGCATCCGCTTGTGGCGACAACGGCCAGTACGGCGATGGCGCTTAGGGCTACTAAGAGTGACTTTCTGATCACGTTTGCCTCCAGTGGGGTATTCGGTTACCAGGGAATCTTACCGCAAGTGCGCCATGGGGCATACAGCCCGGGGGGGCACAATGAGCGGCGGGCACGAAGACGGCTCGCGTTGCCGCTGGGCCCCGGCCTCTGTATACTCTCCGATTGCCGCGCGTGAAGTTTGATACGCAGCGCACCACCGCGGAGAGGTGGCAGAGTGGTTGAATGCGGCGGTCTCGAAAACCGTTTACGGGGCAACCCCCCGTACGAGGGTTCGAATCCCTCCCTCTCCGCCAGTGAGATGGCGTCTGTTTTGGCGAGGGGGGGCGGGCTTTCGTGCCTCCCGCGCTGTGCCCGGGGTGGCAGCTCTGCCTGCGGATCTGATACTCTTGAGCCGAGCGTACGAGCTTCCTATCGACGTCCGAACCTAGCTGGGAGTGTGAGCATGACGCCGCTGTGCACAATTGGGTATGAGGGGTTTACTGCCGAGCAGTGGGTGGCGCGGCTCAAAGCGCAGCGTATCGGTGTCGTCGTCGATGTTCGAGAGATGCCAATGAGCCGGAAGCGGGGCTTCTCGAAGTCGCGGCTGTCCGAACTCCTCATGCACAACGATATCGGCTACGTGCACCTGCGCTCGTTGGGCAACCCGAAGCCGCTACGAGAGCGACTCAAGTGCGGTTGGGCGTTTGATGAGTTCGCTCAGGAGTTCGGAAGGCTGCTAGACGAGCAGAGCGACGCGTTGTACGAACTGAAGACGCTCGCCGCCGACCAGCGTGTGTGCTTGGTGTGCTTTGAAGAAGACCCCGCCTACTGCCACCGGAGCATCGTCGCGGAGCGCGTTGTACCGCTGCTGTCGGGCGTTGAGGTGAGGCACCTCCGTCATGCCGGAGCGTAGGCGCGTCGTCGTCACCGTCAAAACGTACCCGAATCCAAGCACCAAGTACGAGGAGACAGTCTGCACGGCCGGTTTCGATCTCGAACTAAAGCGTTTCGTGCGCCTGTATCCAGTCAGATTCCGGGACCTGCCCTACGCGCAGTGGTTCAAGAAGTGGCATGTTATCGAGGCAACTCTGACCCACAAGACCGCCGACTGCAGGGGCGACACCTACACGCCCGATCCAGCGAGCATCCGAACGGTGGACGAATTCTACAAGGGCCCGAAGAAGGACAAGGTCGACTGGGCTCGACGAGATGCGCTAGTGCTGCCTCTTGCGAGCACAATGGAAGATCTCCAAGCGCGAGCCGACGCTTTCGAGGGATCAATTGGTCTTGTCCGGGTGGCTCGTGATTCCGAGCTCTACCTCGTGCCCGATGCGGACGAGTGGAACGCGAAGCAGCTGTCAATCATGAACCAAGAGAGTCTGTTCGAATCATCGCGCAAGCCACTACAGAAGGTTCCGTGGACCTTTCGCTACAAGTTCAAGTGCGCCGACAATCCTGACTGCACGGGGCATGACCTCCAAGTGTTCGATTGGGAGCCCTTCGAGCTCTATCGAAATCAGCTTGCGCGCTGGGACCCGAACAAGGCGCACGATGACGTACTCGACAAGTACAACGTGCAAATGGGGCCCATGCGCCGCAACGTGCACCTCTTCGTAGGGACGACGATCAGTCACCCGAAACAGTTCTCCTGTATCGGGGTGTACGCGCCACCCCTGCCTAATACGCACGAACGTGGAAACCGCCCGCCGCCGGGTCCGCGCTAACCTAGTAAGAAATCGATCAGTGGAGTGCCTATGCAGACTAGATAACTCTGGCACTCTAGCGAACGGCTATAAAAAGCCGGTGGCGAGCAGACATGGAGTGACCCCCAGGCGTCCGGCATGATAATCTAATACCTAACTTGCGCATGGATTGAGTATCCATTAGCGCGGACTGCAGAATGATTGTTGGGGCGAAAACCAAGGGCGAGAGGAGGGGCACATGTGGAATTGCTCGGAGTGTAGGGAGGTGCTCGACGACGAGCTCGATGAGTGCTGGGTTTGCGGGACACAGCGGGATGATGAGGCTCAAGAGTCTGAGTTCACTGAGGCTAAGAAGGTCGCAGCGGATATGGCGCCTCTGAACTATGAGAGTGACGCGACTAACCGGCTGCTGCTGCCCCGTTACGCGGACGCATACATCGTCGCACGGACTATCGTCGGCTTCGGCAACCTGTTGAAGGCTTTCGCCTTGGTGGCCCCTGTCATTGTCGCTCTCATCGGTGCGTGGATCTTCGGTTCCGAGGTGTTCGTACCACTTGCCCTGATCATCGGTATCCTTCCCGGGCTCCTCATAGCTGTGCCGTTATACGCACTTGGCCTTTTGCTCTGTGCTCAGGGACAGATGCTCCATGCCGTTCTCGACACTGCCGTGAATACTTCGCCGCTTCTGTCGAAACGTGAGATTCGCAAAGTCATGTCACTGGACGTGACGTAGTTTCGCATGCCCGTACGAGGGTTCGAATCCCTCCCTCTCCGCCAGTGAGATGGCGTCTGTTTTGGCGAGGGGGGCGGGGCAAAGATGCACTGCTTGCTACCGACACGCTGGCAGTTCCGGTTCGGGGGGAGACGCAAGCTGCTGTGCTAGACTTTTGCGTATCCAGTCAGCGAAGGGGCGGCCCATGGGAGATGTAACGGTCTGGGGGATTCATGCAGGCAAGTATGCTGATGGTGACCCTCAGTTCAAGAAGGAGCAAGTCGTTGGCATAGGCTGGGCCGAGGTGGGGGATCTATCGAGGTATCCAGCAGATCGCGAGGCCTACAAGAAAGCGATTCTTGACGCGTATCCGACCGTCAAGGCCGGTGCTGTTCCCGTTTACGCAGGCGTGTTGTACCGCTTCGTGCACGAGGTCAAGGAGGGCGACCTCTTCATCTACCCCTCAAAGGTCGATCGCGAGGTGCACATCGGCCGGGTCACTGGCAGTTATGAATTCCGGCCCGAGATGGCGAAGAAGTACCCCAATACCGCTGCTGACCCCTACGCGAGTGTGAGACCAGTGAAGTGGCTGAAGTCATTTCCGCGAACATACTTCTCACAAGGTGCACTCTACGAGATTGGCTCGGCGGTTACGCTTTTCCAGGTGAAGAACTACGCGGACGAGTTCATCTCGGCGCTCCAAGGTGCTGGTCCCGTTGTGCCACCGGACGAGGACCCCACGGTCGCGCTCGTGGCCGACGAGATCGAGCAGACCACCAGGGACTTTATCCTCAAGACCCTTGCCACCGAATTCAAGGGCCACCCGTTCGCCGGCTTTGTGAGCCACCTCTTGCGCACCATGGGGTATCGAACCCGGGTAGCGCCACCGGGTCCTGACGGTGGTGTTGATATCCGAGCAAGCCGAGATCCCCTTGGATTTGAGCCGCCGATACTGAAGGTACAGGTCAAGAGCGGTGAGGGCAAGGTCGGCCTTCCGGAGGTTTCGGCTCTCTACGGTAACGTGGAGAACAGCGAGTTCGGCTTGCTTGTTTCGCTTGGTGAGTACACTAAGCAGGCTCGGGACTTTGCGCACAACAGGTCCAACCTGCGGCTCGTCGACGGCAGCGAGCTTGTCGATCTGGTGCTGGAGCACTATGAGTCGTTCGACGCCAAATACAAGGGCGCGCTTCCGCTTCGGAGCGTCTATGTGCCATCCCCGAAGGCAGACGAGGACTAGCGGGGGATTACGTGAGCGGCCTGCGATCTGAAAGAGGTTCTGCATAGAGACAGAAGCATCGAAGCTCATCATCCGTCTCTGTGTTGCTTCTTGGCGCTGGCATAGCGTGGGCCGGCTCGCAGGGCGTTCTCCGGAACCGTTGGCACCACGGCGACCGGCTACGGAACGGTTTTCACATGGTAGGTTGCAGTGGCGATGGTTCACGACAGGGAGGGAACGGCGGTGATGAATCAGCTCCCGCCTAGCTGGCACAACTTCAACGACGAGTCGCTTCGGGCATTTCGCGAGGCGTTGCGTCCATTCGCCGATTATCAAAAGGCGATTCAGCAGGCGTTGAAGCCAGTGCAGGACGTGCTCGCGGCTGTCAGCCACGAGATACAAAGAGCGACCGCAGGTTTCAGCGAGACGATGCGTCCAGTCCTTGAGCGTCTGGAACACTATCCCGAAGTCTGTATCAAGTTCGGCTGGCCACCGTTCGACGTGCCGCTGTTGGTAGTCGCTGAAGTCGTCAACCTCTACGACAACAAGGGCATGGAGGCGCGTATCGAGATCGACGCGCTCTTCGTGCGGCTAGTCTCGAAACGAGTGCTTAAGGACCTTCGGCAGGAGTGGTCAGAGTGCCATCTATTGCGACGTAGAGCGCATATCCTAGATGCGGTCATGCGTGCCCACCTCAAGCGCGACTTCACTTTGACGGTGCCGGTGCTGCTGGCCTCGGTCGAAGGGGTAGTCGCCGACCTTCATGTACCGAAGGGCCGGATGAAGGGGGCGGACTACCATCGGTTTCTTGGAGAGACATTCGCGGGGCCGGAAGAGCCTCAGCGGTGGTCGGCTCAACTCAACGAAGCTGCGCGCTCGGTGATAGTCGCCACGATGGTGGGCGACTTCGAGCATGGTGACCCGCTCCCGAAGGAGGTTCGTCGGAATGCCGTCCTTCATGGGGCCGATGTGAACTATGACACTGAAGCCAATTCGCTGAAGGCGATTCTGATGCTCGACCTCGTCCGGGAGCAGTACGGCTACTTCGCCCTCGTTGACTCCGACGTGTACCACCGGCAGACGTGCTCAACCCTCCGCAAATCCACAAAGCTGGGACGACACTACAAGACGACCACGAGCGCGGGACGAGCAGGGAAGCGCGCCTGCAGCGTCTGTCGTCCGGACAGGAAGGGCCAGTAATTCCCAGGCCGCCGGCTCGTACACCCGTTCTCCACGTACACGTATTCGTCGCCAGGTGCCGGACTGTGCCCATGCCGGTGCGACTCGATGTGGTAGAAGCCTCGGACAAACCCTAGCTGCTATAAAAAGCCGGTGTTGAGCAGGGATGGAGTGACCCCTGACGCCCGGCATGATAATCTAATACCTAGCCTACGCATGGATTGAGTATCCATTAGCGCGGACTGCAGAATGATTGCTAGTCGGAGTCTGGCAGGTTTAGGGGGGAGCGCATGCCGGAAGTGGAGCCGCTAGGACTTGAGGAGGTCTTCACTCTTCTAAAGCTAAAGGCTGTCTGGAAGCGATATCGTGAAAGCGCACGAAACGAGTTGATCCGTGATCCCGTGGACAACTTGGCCTACCAGATGAACCTTGATGGTAATCTGAGCCAGTTGATCTACCGCCTCCAAAATGGCCACTACGTCACAAGCTCATGCACTGTCATTCGTGGTGCGAAGAAGGACGGCCTAACTCGCCCGCTGAGCTTCCTTGAGCTCGAAGATCAGCTAGTACTGAAGGCCATCTGTGACAGCCTCGAGAAGTCGGTGCATGCCGGTTCTGGGGGCACTGTCTTCTTCAGCCGCGATCAGCTCACGGCGTTTCCCGTCGATGAGAGCGACTACCAAACGTGGTTCGAACGTTGGAGCCCCTACCATGCGTTGATTGCGGAGATCAGCGACTCCTTCCCATTCGTCGTGTACGCGGACATTGCCAGCTTCTTCTGGTCTGTTGACCACGTTCAACTCCGTCAGCGTCTGTCCGAGTGTGTGACCATACGGCCCGAACTCGAGAACCTTCTGTTCTATGTGTTGGACTCGATGCTCGCTCACAACGGGTACCGTCATCACAGCGGTCGGGGACTTCCACAAGAGAGTCACGACGCCTCACGCATACTTGCCCACGGATTCCTTGTTCCTGTTGATGCCGCATTTGACAAGGAGCAGCAGGAGAATCGATATGCACGCTGGATGGACGATTTTCTCATCGGCGTTTCGACAGAGAATGAGGGCAAGAAGGCACTCGCACGTTTCCAAGCAGTGCTTGAATGCAGGGGCCTTCACCCGAATGCTAAGAAGTCACGCGTAGTCCCGCAGGCCAAGTTGATTGCCTCGCAGTACCGTGAGGAAAACCAGTACCTGAACGGCGTAAATGAACTCAGTAAGGCGGGCCACACATTCTCCGCGGAAGAGACTAAAGAGTTCGAAGGCCGACTTCAACTGTTCTTAGACAGCCCGGTCCGCCTCGAGAACTGGAATCGTGTTCTTCGACGCTACTACACCTACTCCAAGTGGCTGGGCTCCCTTGCTCTTGCGCCTAAAGCCTTTAACCACATCTGCGAGTTCCCTTCGGATGCAGGTCAGATTCTGAAGTACTTGAATTCAATCGCGTTTAAGGCTTCGAGACTGGATGAACTGCTTGATTACCTGCGCTCTCCCGACAATCTGTATGACGATGTTGAGATTCGCATGTATGATGCCCTTCTTGAGTGGGCGGTACCATACGACCGCGCCACGGGGGACATAATCTGCACGCATGTTTCCGACCATCTTTTTGCACGAAATGGTTTCGCAGAGCCAAGGACGGCCTATGCCCGCGCCCAATGCATGCTTGCTCTCTCGAAATTCGGCACCAAGGACCACATCGCACCGATCCTGCCCCTCTACGAAGATGCACTGGACATCGACTTTATCAAGTACTGCTACTTGGTCTTGCGCGGGAGCGAGTATTTTGCTGATGCCGCAAAGAGCAAGATTGTTCTGGTCGAAGATGCGTCCGTCAGAAGGCTGCATGCATTCGTCGAAGCGGTGGTCGATGCAGGCTCCGATGATGCGAAGCTCAGATCCTCTCAGTTCCTGAGGTCTAGGAAACGTCGACTTCCCAACAGGGAGTACTATGATTCACGTTCGCTCTGCCTGCTTCGAATCATGAGGCGCAGTAACTGGTACAGGGACGAGATTGTCCCCGGACTACTCAAGCGTGAGTTGGCCAAACTGCGCGACAGCACCCCTGGACCTTTGCAGGACGGGTTCTCGGTGCACGCAATGACCAACTGGAGCGAGGCTATCTGAAATGCGATATGCGCTGGCTCGTCGAACAAACTGATCAACTTGACTAGCTTCGCTCGCAGGTTATCCGTCAGACGTTAGCCACACAGGGGGGGACGTATACAACGGTATGGGAACGGGGGCGGTGACTCAGGAGTCTCAGCGAATCCGTGCGCATTCAGAACTTCCGCGGCTTCCGTGACGAGACACTCACACTGCGCGACTATACCTGCCTCGTCGGCAGGAACGGCTCCGGCAAGTCCACGGTGTTGTATGCGCTTAACGTATTCTTCCGCCAGTTCAAGGACACCTCGACTGACCTGAGTCGACTCTGTGCGGATGACTTTCACCATAAGTAGACTGACTCGCCAATACGCATCACTGTCACTTTCACAGACCTGAACGAAGACGCGAAGGCAGACCTCGCAGCGTACGTGAGGCAGGGCAAACTCACTGTAACTGCAATGGCGACGGTTAGGTAACTTGGGGACTGACGGCGATGATCTACACGCACGTTTTCGACGAGGAGCTGGAGCTCGCCCTGCGTCGGCGAGAACGCTAAGCGCGTGTCAGCCCTCTTTAGTAAGATACGGGTTAGGTTCTGGTAAGATCGGACTCGCGGTGCGCCGTTGCGCGCCGCGCTTGTTGTTTGACCGGGAGAGCCCACGAAGGGGGTGCGCGCGTGCTGACCGTGCGGAGAGTTTTCGCGGCCATGCACCCCGAGTCCAGGAGCAGCCTGTGATGAAAAGTCAATCAATTCAGGTTCCGCGTCCGGGCATGTTTGCGACTGTCCGCAACCGCCGAGGTGTGATTGCCGCCGTCGAACCGTTCGACGGTGAGGACGGCCGGTTGCACCTCGTTCAGCTCGATTATAAGGACGATCAGCTTCCAAAAGGCGAGCAGCTCATCTGGGAACTGGAACTTCCGCACGCCCGACTCCTCGAGCCCAATGCCCTGCCTGACCCGACACGGTTCGGCCCGATGCCCGCCGATGACTTCGATGCCCTTCTGCGCTCGGCGCGCTGGACGAGTGCGATGCCTTTTCTTGACCCCGACGGTCGCGGTCCGCTTAACCGCCTGCCGATATCGAGCCCTTTTCACGGCGCAGTAGAAGTCGACGACTACCAGCTCGTTCCGCTTCTCAAGGCTCTCCGCATGCCGCGGGTGAACCTGCTAATTGCCGATGATGTAGGCATCGGAAAAACGGTCGAAGCCGGTCTCATTCTGTCTGAGCTCCTAGTCCGCAGGCGCGTGCAGCGTGTTCTGATCCTGACGCCAGCCTCACTTCGCCTTCAGTGGCGTGACGAGATGAAGGACAAGTTCGCGTTGCCGTTCGACCTCGTGGACCGCGCGGAGACGCAAGCGCTTCGGCGGCGGTTGGGCATGGACGCAAATCCTTGGCGCTCGTATACGCGAATCATTGCGTCGTATCACTACCTGCGCCAGCCGGACGTGCTCGACCAGTTTATCGCCGCATCACGACGCCAGGATGGCTCGGCGCACCTACCGTGGGACATGCTTATCGTCGATGAGTGCCACAACCTGATGCCGTCCCCCTTTGGCGAAGACAGTGATCTCACCAAGATGCTGCGCCACCTCACTCCGCTCTTCGAGCACCGCTTGTTCCTTTCCGCTACGCCTCACAACGGCCACACTCGCAGCTTCACGGGCCTGCTTGAGCTACTCGACCCGGTGCGTTTTAGCGCGACTGACGAGCTTAAGCCTGCCGAGAAGGCGCGCGTCCAACAGGTCGTATTGCGCCGTCTCAAGTCCGAGATCAACGCTCGCACAAGCCCGCCGAAGTTCTGCACTCGCTTGGACCCGCTTGCGTTGAAGCTCGCGCCCTCCGCCGAAGAGGCTGCGCTTACTGAGGCTTTCCAAGAGTTTCGCACCAAGATGCGCGCCTGGATTGCGGCAGGTGACCGAAGGCGACGGCGTGCCGGCAGCTTCGCCGTCGAGATCCTGGGCAAGCGACTGCTATCGTGCCCTGTGGCCTTCGCCGAGTCTTGGAGCCGCTGTCAGGAGGGGCTCGCGGAGGTAGAGGGGGCTACCGAGACCGAGGTGGAAGCTGCACGTAAGGCCGTCGAACGAGAGACCGGCGACGACCGCGAGTCTCAGTCACAGGAGGCGACGGCTGCCGGCATCGTCGGCGCGTGGCTCAAGAAGGCGGCCCCGCACGTCCAGCCGCAGATCGCGGCCATTGGTGACGCTCTCGCACAGCTCAAGCTCGACACCGCCACGACCGGCGTCTGCTCGGACCTCGACCCGGCGGTAGACACCCGGCTCGATGAGCTTTTCGGTATCATCGAGGGGCTTCTGCGCAGCGACGGTGCGTGGCGTGCTGACGAGCGCCTCGTCATCTTCACAGAGTACAAGACCACGCTCGACTACCTGACCCGTCGCCTGCGCGAGCGCTATGAGCATGAGCGCATCCTCACGCTTTTCGGCGGGATGGACGACGCGACACGCAACGACGTGAAGCGCGCCTTCAACGACCCACGCGAGGACGTGCGCATCCTCATCGGCACGGACGCCGCCTCAGAGGGCCTGAACCTACAACACACTGCACGCTACATGCTCCACTACGATCTGCCGTGGAACCCCAGCAAGCTTGAGCAGCGCAATGGTCGTCTCGACCGGCACGGGCAGGCGCGCGACGTGCAGATCTTCCACTTCGAGTCCGACACAGACGACGATTTGAAGTTCCTCGCTCACGTGATGCGCAAGGCGAACAGTATCCGAGAAGATCTTGGCAGCGCAAACGAGCTCTTTGCTGAGGCTGCCCACCGGCGTCTCATCGATGGCGAGAACGCCGCGACTGTCACCGATGAGCTTGAGCGCCGCCTTCTGCTCAGCAAGAACCGCGCGAGCATGGATGCCGACACGACCGTCGTCACCGACGATGTCGCTGCCGTCCAACAGCTCTCCGCGCTCGCCGACGAGCTTGACCTCGACCCGGGTGCAATGCGTGAAACGCTTGATGCCGCGCTTGCGATCCGTGTCGGCCGCCCGCAGCTCGTGCCGTCGACCTCGGAGCCTGAAGGCACTTGGCGCCTGCTGAATCCGGGACTATCCGGTTGGGTTGAGGTCGTCGATGAGTCGCTGCGCAACGCCCGCGGTGCACTCATGCGCCTTGCCTTCGACGGAGCGCCCTTCATCGAGCAAGTAGGGGAGCGCACCGTGTTCAATCCGCGCGCGGACGTCGCGATGATGCACCTGTCGCACCCGATGCTCGACCGCGCGTTCTCCGTACTCTCGCGACGTCGCTACAGCGGCACCGGCGACGAGGTGAGCCGCTGGACGGTGCGTCTGGGTGACGTGCCGCATGGCGCGGATGCGCTCGTGCTGCTTTCCGTTGAGGAGATCGGCGTCAACGAGCTGCGCGAGACGTTCCACCACTGGGTGCGTACGATCGCGCTGCCAGTGCGTAGCGGCCAGCTGAGCGAGCCGCTTCCCCACGAGGCCGCTTCGACTCTAGGCGAAGCCGCGCCCACGGCCGACTCTGCTCTGATCGCCCGCGCGACGGACATCTTCGATGACGCTCTGCCACAGCTCAAGACACTTGTGACCAATCACGCCGAACGCCTCAGCAGTACGCTCAAAGCCGAGCTTGAGGTTGCCGGCGAGCAGGCGAAGGCCCATGAGAACGAGCGCTACGCGAGCCGCGCGGGTGAACTCTCCTCGCTCATCAAAGAGAACACGCTCGCCAAGCTCGAGCGAGAGATCGAGAAGCTCAAAACCGAACGCTTGCAGGGAGCGCTCTTCGACGAGGAGTCGCGTCTCGATGATCTTGCGCGCTCCATCGAGAAGAAGCAAGCCGAGATCGACCGCCGTTGCCGCCACTACGAAGAGGTGCGCGAGCAGCTCGAACGCGAACGCGAACGCATCATCCGTCGCCTTATCCCCAAGCGCCACGCGATGGCAGGCGACGCGCACGTCTTCCCCGTCTGCGTCGAGATACGCCTGCCCGCCGAAGGGGGCGTGCGATGATGCCGGCCTCCGTGATCACAAGCTCCGCCAGCATCCCCGGCTGGGACCTGCTGCGCCACGGCGGCCTGCTACTCGACCCCCAGCGTCTGCGCGAGATCGCCGCCTACGAGCCATCCTCGCTCGACGCCTACACGGAGCGCGAGCTACGCAAGCAGCTTACCTCGCTCCTCAACGAAGACGACGGCGTTGATACCACCACCTTCATCACCTTTGTCCTAGAGCGCATCTGCGGTTTCGGACCGCGAGCCGGAGGTGCGTGGCTGCGTGGATCCGCCATCGACGCAAAGTACGGCCGTCGGGCGCTTACCGGCGAGATCATCAAGCCGCGGCACCTTTGGCTGGGCCCTCGCGATGGCATCTTGCCGATCTTCATCGACAAAGAGAAGCGCGTTGGCGTGGGTCGGGGGCGCAGGAGTGTGAGCAACGTCGTCCAGTGGCTTCGCGCCTCGAACCATCGCCTTGCACTCATCACTAACGGTCGCCAGTGGCGTCTCATCTTCGCGGGTCTCGACTTCGAGGCGTTCTGCGAAGCCGAAGCCGAGCTCTTCGTTGAAGAAGGCGGCGTCGCTCCGCAACTCCACGCTCTGCGCACGCTGCTGCAGCCGCCGCTCTGGACGCCCGCCGAAAGGGAGGCGACCGCGCCTCTTGAGCGCGCCATTCTCGACGCCCGCAAGGGTCAAGCGGAGCTGTCGGCCGTACTTGGCGAGCGCGTGCGCAAGGCGGTCGAGCTCCTGGTGCAGGCGCACAGTGAATTGCTCGCCGAGCACGCCGCCAACATCCCTCCCGCAGACGTCTATCGCGCCGCGGTGCGCATCGTCATGCGCATGGTGGTCGTGCTCTTCGCCGAGTCACGCGAGCTGCTGCCGCGCGACAACGCGCTCTATCACGGCTCGTACGGCCTGAACGGCCTCATCGAGGAGCTCCAGAAGCTGGGTCACCGCTCCGGCAACCGCCTTGCGCGCGGGCACGCAGCGTGGCCGCGAGTCCTCTCGCTCTTCCGGCTCGTTTACCAAGGATCCTCGCACGAGGCGCTGCTCGTACCCGCGTACGGCGGCGACCTCTTCGCGCCCGGCGATGCGGCAAGCCCTGACCCGCTCTCCCGTGCGCTGGCGCTCTTCGAGCGTGCTTGCTTCGAGCGCGAGGCCGTGACCGACCGCACTGTGCACGACATGCTCGAGCTCATCACCCGCACCCACGTGAAAATCCGCCAGGGTCGCGCAAGCACCTGGATGCCCAGCCCGGTCGACTTCTCCGATCTCTCAAGCGAGTACATCGGCATTCTGTACGAGGGCCTGCTCGACTACGAGCTCAAGCAGGCACCCGCGGGCGACCCGATAGTCTTCCTGGCCGTGGGCAAAGCGCCGGCTTTGCCGCTCTCGCGCCTAGAGGCGATGGACGATCGCGCCATCAAGGACCTGCTCGAGAAGATCAAGAAGAGCGACGCCGAGGACTCCCCGGAAGAGTCGGAAGAGGAAGAGCCCTCTGCCGAGGAGTTCTATCTACCCGAGGAGCTCGTGGCCGAAGACGATCTCGATACCTGTCTCATCGCCGCCGAGGAGCCCGGCGCGGCAGAATTCGTTGATGCTGCAGCTGATGCCCGCCGCAGCGCCCGCGAGCGCGCGGAGACGTGGGCTGGCCGGGCGGTAGTTGCCGCTGGTCTCGTGCGAGTGCCGCGCGGCAAGCCCACGCCAGAACGCCAACTGCGCCATGCAGAGGATGTCGAGCTCGCCGCCCGCAAGCTGCTCGCGCGCGACATCGTGCTCCCAGGTGAGTGGTACGTCGTGCGCTGGGGCGGCACGCGCAAGGGTTCGGGTACCTTCTACACACGCCCCGCTCTCGCGGTTCCCACTGTCCAGCGCACGCTGCGCCCCCTCGCGTACGATCCGCCCACGCATGCCGATGGCACCCCGAACACCGACGCCCCTCCGGCCGCCTGGAAGCCCAAGGCGCCCGAGGAGATCCTCGCACTCACCGTAGTCGACCCGGCTTGCGGTTCCGGTACGTTCCCGGTATCAGCACTGCGCTTCCTTACCGAGGCCCTCTACGAGTCGCTACTTTTCCACGATCGCGTCTCCGACGACCCTGCCCGTGAGCGTGCGGTGGTGCGCCTCATCGAGCCACCCGCCGGCGAACCGGTGCCCGAGGAGCGCCTCACTCAGGAACTCATGCCTTGCCGCACCACGGATTCCGAGTTCGAGCCGCGCCTCAAAGTGCTGCTGCGCCGCCACGTGGTGGAGCGCTGCATCTACGGCGTGGATCTTGACCCGCTTGCTGTGGAGCTAGCGCGATTGTCTTTGTGGATCGAGACGATGGACCGCTCGTTGCCGTTTTCCTTTATCGACCACAAGATCAAGTGCGGCAACGCGCTTGTAGGCGCGTGGTTCGACACGTTTGGCCACTACCCCGTTATGGCGTTCAAGAACCGCGAGGGCGGCGACAAGGGGCACTCAAACGGCGTGCACTTGGCCAAGGATGCCCGCACCAAGGCGATCAAGGCTTTCGCATCAGGCCCGCTCAAGGGCCACCTCGCACGCTTCCTCTCCGGCCCCACGCTCTTCGATCTGCGCGAGGCCGCCGCCGAGGCTGCGACTATCCACGACGACGCGCTCGCCACACTTGCGCGCCTGCACGAGCTGCCCGTCCACGACACCGCCGAGCGCGCCCGTATCTACCGCGAAGAGCTCGTGGGCTCGCCAGCATACCAGCAGCTCAAGGAGGCGATGGACCTGTGGTGCGCGTGCTGGTTCTGGCCCGCCGATGAGCTCGACGACGCTCCGCTTCCCACCACGCTACACGACCCTGCCGAACAGACCAGCGCAGCCGCACGTCGCATAGCCGCCGAGAAGCGCTTCTTCCACTGGGAACTCGAGTTCCCCGATGTGTTTAGCGCGAGCACCTCGGGCTTCGATGCGGTGCTTGGCAACCCGCCGTGGGAGACGCTGCAACCCAACTCCAAGGAGTACTTCAGCAACATCGACCCGCTCTACCGCTCCTACGGCAAGCAGGAGGCGCTGCGCAAGCAGACCGAATACTTCGCCGAGGAGGCCGTCGAGCGCGCGTGGCTCGGCTACACGACGGGCTTCGCGGGCGACTCGAACTGGATGAAGTACGCGGCGAACCCCTTCGGCGACCCGGAGGGGGCCGAGGCGAGCGCGGACCGGTTCGCCATCTCGCGCGGGCGCGAGAACGATGCGCTGCAAGCCCGCTGGCGCGATCTCCGGCGAGCGTCGCGCGGGTACGCGGATGCAGCACACCCATTCCGGTATCGGGGCAAGGGTAAGGCATACACTTACAAACTCTTCCTTGAGATCGCGCACGCGCTCCTGCGAAGAGGCGGACGTCTAGGCTTCATCGTTCCCTCAGGGCTCTACTCCGATCACGGTACGGGCGCGCTGCGTGAGCTCTTTCTCGACCGCTGCCGATGGGAGTGGCTTTTCGGTTTCGAGAACAAGGAAGGCATCTTCGACATTCACCGCTCGTTCAAATTCAATTCCGTCATCATCGAGAAGGGCGGGCGCACGGAGGCTATCCACACAGCGTTCATGCGCCGCTCGCTCGAGGACTGGGAGCGAGCCGAGGAGCTCGCGGTCCCGTACACGCGCGAGCAGGTCGAGCGCTTCAGCCCCAAGAGCCGCGCGATCTTAGAGATCCAGTCCGCGCGCGACCTGGAGATTCTCGAGAAGATCTATGCGAACTCGGTGCTGCTGGGCGACGACGGCCCGGACGGCTGGGGCGTGAAGTACGCGCAGGGCGATTTCAACATGACGAGCGACTCGAAGCTCTTCCCGCCGCGGCCGGTTTGGGAGGCCAAAGGTTATCGGCCCGACGAGTACAGCCGCTGGCTGCTTGGCAACTGGCGTCCGATTCAAGAGCTGTGGGCCGAGCTCGGCATCGACCCCGTGCGCGCGGTGCCGGCTGAAGTCGAGCTTGAGGAGTGGCTGTTCGACGCGACCGCCAGCCCCGAACGCCGTGAGGCCGATGCGCGCTTCGTACACGGCCACATCCTGAAGCCCGGCGACGTTGCGCGGACCGAGTGGCGACTGCGCTGCGCCCAGCCGCCCTATGACGTGCTGCCGCTCCCGCGCGCGGACATCCTCGCTGGGGTGGTGCTGTCGCGCGAGGGAGATGCGTGGATCCGCGAGGACGACGTCGAGGACGTGGCGTTGCCGCTATATGAGGGGAAGAGCATCTGGCTGCACGACTGGGCAGCGGGCGAGGCAGCAATCGGAGCAAACGGCGCTAGGTTCCTGCAGACGCAGTACCTCATGGGTCGCGATTCCTGGCCGATGGATACGGTCGTCGGCTGGTCTCGAGTCGTGTTCCGCGACATCTCCAACGCAACTAATGCCAGGACGTTCATTGCGGCGCTGGTTCCACACTTGCCATGTGGCAACCCAGTTCCGGTTCTCGAGTTGCCAGACCGCTTGCAGTACCAGAAGCCGCTCCTAGTGGGTCTTCTCGGGTCATTGGTCTTCGATTGGTCGGTGCGCCAACGGATGTCCGGTATGCACTTGAACTGGCATATTGCGGAGTCCCTCGCCGTGCCACCACCGAATCACCCGTCGTTGGCAGGTGTTGCCGAGCAGCTCGATATGGCCGGAATCCCTTTCGCTCCGGACTGGTTGCGAAGGATTGCATCAATCAGGCCCGTCACTTCTCAGAGTGGCGCTGAACATCTGAGACTCCGCGTGGCCTTCGACGCATGCTCGGCCGCGCTCTTTGGTTTCGACTCAGGCGAGTTCAGACACATGCTCACCGACTGCGATTTGCCGTTGGGCGAAGTCCTGGGGACAGGCAAGGGCTTCTGGCGCGTCGACAAAGACAAGGACCCCGAGCTGCGTCACACAGTGCTCACGCTCGTCGCCTTCCACGACCTTGAGGAAAAGATCCGCGCGTGCGGCGGCGACCGTGAAGCAGGGATTGAGGTGTTCCTCGCCCAGAACGAGGGCGAGGGGTGGATGCTGCCAGAGACGCTTAGGCTCGCCGACTACGGCCTCGGTCACGACGAGCGCGCGAAGCACTCGCAGCCGGTCGCGAGTCGGCTGGGACCGCGCTTCTACGATTGGCAGCTCGCGCAGAGCGCAGAGGAGTCGTGGCGCGAGTGTCGTCTGCACGCACGCAACCTGCTCGGCGAGCAGGGTTACCGCGAGCTGCTCGACGAGATCGAGGCGCGTGAGCGCGGCGAGGAGCCCAGGCGCTCGGAGGATCCACCACCGTCGCTGTTGAATGACGGCAGACAGGAGGCGTTGTGGTGAGGCGCTTTCGCGCTGAGAATAAGCTGGCCAAAACACGGAAGGGCGTGAACAAGTGGCTCTGAACCCAATCGTCTTCACTGAGAATGTCGTGAAGAGCTTTTTGCGGTACCAGTTCACTACCTACGCCTTCGCAGACGAGCGACTGCGTGCGCAGATGCGAAAACTGCTCGCCTTGGATGCCACGCGGCAGTCGCCACTGCTCCAGGGGCCCTTTGTAAGCCTGTCTCGGCCCTTCAGTAAAGGCGCCGAAGTCGACCAGCTGATCTCCGAGGGCCTTTTGCATCCCCACATGCGTCAGCGCATCCCCGAATCCATCTCGCACCTCTACGGGCATCAGGAGCAGGCGATTCGTGCGATCGCCTCGGGAAAGACGACACTAGTCTCGACCGGAACCGGCTCGGGTAAGACCGAGTGCTTTCTCTATCCTATCGTCAGCAAGTGCCTAAAGCTGCGGGATGACGAGGAAGCATCCGGCATCAGCGCTGTCATCATCTATCCGATGAACGCGCTGGCTGAGGATCAGTTAATGCGAATGCGCTCCCTCCTTGCAGGCACAGGCATCACTTTCGGCATGTACGTAGGCAAGACGCCGGAGCACGAACACGAGGTCGCTGGTATTCGGATGCCCGCTGGCTCTTCGCGGGCAGACTACGAGGCCAAGCTAGCGCAGATTCGGCAGGAGAAGCGAAGCGAGACGGTCTATCCGCCGGAAGAGGTTTGTTCCCGGGAGATGATGCGCTCGGCAGGCGGTCAGCCGCGAATCCTGCTAACGAACGTCAAGCAGATTGAGCTCTTGCTTACTCGGCAAAAGGATGTGGAGCTGTTCGCCGACGCGCGGCTGGATTTCCTGGTGTTCGATGAGGCCCATACCTTCACAGGCGCGCAAGGTGCTGAGACGGCGTGCCTGATTCGTAGGCTGCGTGCCTTCTGTGGACGCAGTGAGCAACAGACCGTGTGCATAGCCACATCCGCAACAATCGCTGATCCAAGCGACCCTGATGCGGCCCGCAACTTCGCTTCGAGGTTTTTCGGTGTACCTGCCGCGAATGTCAAGACCATCGGTGAGGCATACCAGAAGGACGTATGGTCCAGTGAACGAGTAGTGGCACCGCCTCTTCGTTTCGACCCCGGGCAGCTGCTAGATGAGTGCGTCAGTGCGGTCGAGGCGGATGAGGCCCAGATCACCGAGGAAGTCTCTCTCGCATACCACCGTCTTTCGGGCAAGGAGCTTCCGGAAGGCGATTGGGCCGAGGCTCTGGGTCGCGAGCTCGCCCACAGTGAGATTGCCTACCAGCTAAGCGAGGTATTGGTCGCGCCGCGGGCGCTAGGTGAGCTCCCCGGCCTACTTGAGCCACACCTCGGCCGTTCAATTTCCGAGGCCGAGATTCTTGCGTGGCTTACCCTCGGGGCGGCCGCAAGAGCCGGTGGGCGCCCGTTGTTGCGGCCGGTCGTCCATGGCTTCGTCAGGGGAGTCAGCGGGGCAGTCGTCAGCTTCCCGCTTGACGACGAGCCTGTGCTTCGTCTCGCCGCCGAGGACGAGATCACCGGACCTGAACAGGAGAAGCTCGCTCACTTTCCGGTTCTCACCTGCACGACTTGCGGTCAGCACTACTACGTGACGACACTGAAGGACTTTAGGTTCTTGGGGCGGCGTCCTGAAGGTGGGGAGGCTCACGGCGATAGCAGTTTCTGGGAGCCGCTAGAAGAGGCGCAGGGTGGCAGCAGAGTTGTGCTTGTGGATCGGATAGTCGGTGGCGAAGACGACGAAGATCTCGATGAACGTGACCGGCTCGCCGAGGTCCACGTCTGCCGCCACTGTGGAGCGATGCACCCCGACCCCTTTGCCAGATGTGGTCATTGCGGTGTCGTGGGACAGAGTGTCCGGCTTTTCGCGGTTCGGCAGAAGGAGTCGAACCCGGGAAGGCTAACGAGCTGCCTGTCCTGTCGTGCGAACGGGCGGGGTCTGTCGGGTTTTTACCGCGAGCCCGCAAAGCCAGTGCGGGCGGTGAACGTGGCCGATGTACACGTCCTTGCGCAAGACATGGTTCACCACTCCGAGCGCCCGCGTCTGCTCGTCTTTTGCGATAACCGCCAGGATGCAGCGTTCCAGGCTGGATGGATGAAGGACCACTCCCGAAGGTTCCGTCTTCGCGGCCTGATGGCGGAGGGGCTAAAGGAGGGCCGCCTGTCAATCGGCGAGCTGGCGCTCTATATCGATGACCGGCTCGAGAAAGATGAGTCGCTTTCACGGGCACTGGTACCCGAGGTGTGGCTGGTTGTGCGCAAGGAGGGCGGAGGCGGCCGGCACGAGCAGGAGCGCCGCAAGTTTCTTCGCATCCAAGTACTGCGTGAGGTGACGCTTTCATCGCGGCAATCCATCGGACTCGAGCCATGGGGCCGCATGAAGGTAGAGTACGAAGGCCTATCCGAGGCCTGGCCGTGGATACAGCGGAACGCAAATTACCTTGGCATACCGCCCAACGATCTGTGCGATGGAGTGGCCACTGTCCTTGACTACTTCAGAAGGACCCGGGTGCTGCACGACCCGGAGCGCGAGATATTCTCTCGCTTTTGGATGGATGGCGATCTCGAAATACAGCAGGGATACCTGCAGCAGATCGGCGCCCCGAAAGGGACGAAGCTGCGGAGGGGGTATAGCGAGAAGTCCGAGTGGGTCGCCCAGTGGCTGAGCGACCGCGGCGATACAACCATGAGTCAGGTCGCCAAGAAATGGGGCGTTCCTCCCGATGAGGTAGAGGAGTTCTTGGAGGGGCTTTTCGGAGAGCTGGTCGAGCGGCAGCTGCTCGTTCCCGTTACCCTCAAGGGCTCAAGAGGCAATCCCTTGCCTGACGTCAGCGAAGTGTATCAGCTTGATGCGGACAAGCTCCGCTTGAGCTCGAATCATGGTGTGTGGCAGTGCGGAAGCTGTCGTCGACGCTACTCTCGGCGCACTCCTAAGATGGCTTGTACATCTTGGCGCTGTGGCGGTGAACTCCAGTGGGTCGCCGAGGACCCGGACAACTACGACCTGCAGCTGCTCGACTCCGGCTATTCGATGCTGCGTCCCGAGGAGCACACAGCCATGGTTCCTGCCGACGAACGGGAGCGCCTGGAGAACCTCTTCAAGGGCGACACTGACGCCTTGAACGCCCTCGTCTGCACCCCCACGCTGGAGCTCGGTGTCGATATTGGCCAGCTGGACGCGGTTCTCATGCGCAATGTGCCGCCCTTGCCCGCGAACTACTGGCAGAGGGCGGGGCGCGCGGGACGGCGTCATCGCATGGCGGTCGATATGACTTACTGCCGTCCGACCTCGCACGACCGAGCCTACTTCTCGGACCCCATCAAGTTGCTCGCGGGCAGAGTCGATCCGCCGGCTTTCAACCTGAGCAACGAGGTCATGGTCGGCAAGCACGTGCATGCCACCGTTATTACGCGACTCCATCAGTACGTCCACGACACTGCTCGCGCTCCCGAGGGACGCGCTCACATCGATACCGTGCTTCGTGCGTGTCTGCCGAATCGAGTTTCGTCGTACCTGTTCGATGGCGGGTTGGTGCGCACAGCGCCGTTCGATTTCTCGCCATTCGACCGCCTCATCCGAGATAACGCCGACGATCTCGTTGAATATGTGGCCGCCGCGTTTCGAAATGGTTGGCCGGAAGAGGATGCGGCGGTTGTTGATATGGAGCGCCTTCGCACCTGTGTTCTTGGCATGGCCGCGGAGATCGCCATCGTCGTCTCGAGGGTGCGGCGTCGTCTTGCCTGGGCCATGGAACAGATCGCGCGACTCAATAGGCTTCGCGAGCAACAGGGCTCGCTCGACCCCGAAGACGACGCGCTGTTCCGCAGGTGTGACAGTCTGGTCAAGCGAATGAAGGGAACGAAACGCCGCTCTCGTCGCGAGGCCGAGGGCTACGATGACGTGAACACGTTCGGAATGCTCGCCGCAGAGGGATTCCTGCCTGGCTACGGCCTTGAGGTTGGTTCGATCTTGGGGATAGCCGAGATTCCGTTCTGGAGGACAGGGGCAATGGAGTTTGCCCTGCCGCGCTCGCCCAGCGTTGCCCTGCGCGAGTATGTGCCGGGCAACCTTATCTACGCCAACGGAAACCGCTTCGTTGCTCGCCGCTTCCATCGCGATGTGGACGAAGAAAGTGCGGAGATTCCGGCGTTCGAGGTGTCTATCGAGCGGCAAGCAGTCAAGCAAATCGAGTTCCCAGGGGGCACATCTGCACTTGGTCCGCAGGCTCTCGAGGCTATCGCTGTTTGCGATGTCGATCTGATGCATCAGTCTCACATCTCCGACGACGAAGTGTTGCGCTTCCAGATGGGCGTGGCCGTGCACGGCGTTGAGCGAGAACAACACAACGGCGGTCGAAGCTATAGCTGGGGGCCGCAAGACGTGCAGCACCTGAGAGGCGATCGGCTGAGGCTGGTAAACATTGGAGCCTCGAGTGCAATTGCGCGCAAAACCCCTTATCTCGGCTATCCGGTCTGCACCGTTTGCGGGCAGAGCGTCTCGCCGCTCTCCTCTGAGCGTCAGCTCGAGAAGTTCAGCGAATCCCACGAGGAGCGATGTGGCCGACCGGTCAGGCCTGTCGGCTTCTATGCAGATGTCGCCGCCGACGCCTTAATATTGAGAAGCTGTGCGGATCACACGGCTGCGTACAGTGTGCTTGAGGTCCTGCGTATGGGCGCGGCCCAAGTACTCGATATGCACCGAGATGATCTTCAGGTGCTTGTGCTTGGCCATGTCGACCGCGATGAGGTCGATGCGGTTCTTTGGGATCAGATGGCCGGGGGATCAGGACTCCTCGACCAGATACTCGAGCGGTTCAACGATGTGCTCGCAGCCGCTCGCGCCATCGCAGCGGATTGTCCCGCAGTGTGTGCCTCTTCCTGCGTCGATTGCCTGCAGACCTTCCGCAACGGCTACTACCACAAGCACCTCGATAGGACAGTTGTACTCGAATGTCTCGATGCTTGGGGCGAACAGCTCGCAAAGGGTCACGAGATCCCGCCCAAACAGCCGTCCCGAGAGCCATCGGGGGGCTCATACCCGGTGAATGAACCTGAGCGCCGACTGAGAGCACTTCTGCTCGCTGCGGGCTTCTCGGAGGGAGTCAGGGGAGAGCAGATTAGGTTGGATGTCGCCATCGGAACCACTACGCCTGATGTGATCTACAGGGGTGAGCACCACGATGAGGACGAGGGCGTCGCAATCTACCTCGATGGGATGAGCAGTGGATTGCATGGAGACCCGCGTGTTGCAGCGAAGGACCGGCAAATCAGGGATTGGCTCCGTGGTCACGGCTGGGAGGTCATAGAAGTCACGGTGGCCGAGCTTGGGGATCCTGGCGCGATGGCTAAGCACTTCCGGCGCCTGGCCGGCTACCTTGGCGATAACGATCTTCGCGAATCCGTGCGCCGTGACACATCTTGGTTCGCTACCGACTAGGCGTCTTGAGGTGGGGTGGAACTTCGGTTGAGGCCGGAGTAGTACTGACAGTACCGGCTTGACGATTTGATGTGATAAAAACGTCGGAGCATGTTCACAAAGTCCGACATGTCTATCACAATGGCCTTAGGGTAGGGCGGGGGTTTCGAGCGAATGTCATACCGATGGGTTTTATATCGGAGCGATATGGTCACGGGGGGCAGATGAAAAAGTTCGGGGGAAGCTGGAGTGAATCCAAACTTGACTGCGTCGAGAACTACACCCGCGCCTACCTGAAAGTCATGGAGAAGCAGCACTGGTGCCGTTTGAACTACGTTGACGCGTTCGCTGGGTGGGGCAAGCAGGCACTCAAGGCTGGGATCGCCAATCCCGATATGGAGGGCTTTTTCGGTGATGAGTCTGAGCGAGCGGCCACCGAGGCCTTTCTTGTCGGCTCGCCGATTCGTGCACTTCTATTCCCACTTGGCGGAGTGATTCGAATGATGACCAAAAACGGTCAGATTCCAGATTCCTGGATTGCTCATCTCGACCGGTTGTTTGGAACGCATGATTGGTATGAGGAGTTTTACAGACCGAGTCCACAACAGGCGCTCTTCGATATGGACGATGAAGCACTCATGAAGGAGGCATCGACTCGGCAAGTAGTTGACTACGTCCGAAAGCGTTTGAGCACGGAATTTGCAGCTGTGTCGAATGCTGGGGTGCTCAGGAACAGCAAGGGTGCTCCGCTCTTCGCACTGGTATTGGGCGTCTCGAGCACGAGCCCTGCCGCGCAGAAGGCCGCACTGAGCATTGCCAACCATCTAGTCAAGGACTTGAGCCAATCGTGAGTATAACAACCATCGAGTGGACTGAGACGACATGGAACCCAGTGACAGGGTGCTCCAAGATATCTCCTGGTTGCCTTCACTGTTATGCGGAACGAATGGCAAAGCGCCTGCAGGCTATGGGCCAGCCCAATTATCGGGATGGGTTTGCGGTTCGAACTCACGAGCACATGCTTCCGCTGCCCCTCTCGTGGTCAAAGCCGCGCATGGTCTTCGTGAACTCCATGGGCGACCTCTTCCATGAAGAGGTTCCCGTTGACTTCATCCAACGGGTCTTCGAGATCATGGAGGCAACACCGCGACACACATACCAACTACTGACCAAACGCGCAGACCGGCTTGCAGAGGTCACTCCGTTTCTAAGCTGGCCCAACAACGTGTGGATGGGTGTTACCGTCGAGGACAACGAGCATCTCACTCGTGTGGAGCATCTGCGCAAGGTGCCGGCGACGGTCAGGTTCTTGTCAGTTGAGCCGCTGCTCGGGCCATT
>JAGXSC010000022.1 GCA_018334075.1 Actinomycetota bacterium | reverse complement strand
TCGTTCGCCTCGTCCTCGAGCAGGCTCTTCGTGGCGCAGAGGTTGGCACCAACCTGATCGACGGACACAGCGCCTTGAGCTGCTGAATACCCCGGTCCGTGATGGCGCAGAGGTTGGCACCAACCTGATCGACGGACACCCTCGAGCCAGCGCGGGATGAACGCGCACTCGGAGGCGCAGAGGTTGGCACCAACCTGATCGACGGACACGCCATGACTCCAACGGTAACATCACCGTGCCACGTGGCGCAGAGGTTGGCACCAACCTGATCGACGGACACGTATAGGCCTTGGCAAGCACGATAGCCATGATGTGGCGCAGAGGTTGGCACCAACCTGATCGACGGACACACGACCCACCGGTATCCGGTGACCTTCTTGAGCAGGGGGCGCAGAGGTTGGCACCAACCTGATCGACGGACACTCATCAAGACCGAGGACGACGGCTTCTCACCCCGGTGGCGCAGAGGTTGGCACCAACCTGATCGACGGACACCTACTAGTAGTCGCGGGTTAGTGCGGGGTCAGGACGGCGCAGAGGTTGGCACCAACCTGATCGACGGACACCCCCAGCCGCACTGTCATCAGCGCAAGGTCGGCGGCGCAGAGGTTGGCACCAACCTGATCGACGGACACGACTTCAATCCCCAACATGTTACATGGCATTATCGGCGCAGAGGTTGGCACCAACCTGATCGACGGACACGTGTTGCTGCTGTTCCTGCTCCGGCTCCTGTTATAGGCGCAGAGGTTGGCACCAACCTGATCGACGGACACTGCGGCCTTCTGCGGCTCGCAACGGTTCCGGGTATGGCGCAGAGGTTGGCACCAACCTGATCGACGGACACTCGCTGCATAGCGACATTTTCAGCCCAGGCATCATGGCGCAGAGGTTGGCACCAACCTGATCGACGGACACCGGCTTTGCGTCACTCACTGGTGCGGCTGTCGCTGGCGCAGAGGTTGGCACCAACCTGATCGACGGACACTCAAGGAACTTCGCCAGCCCCTCGGCTCTACGACGGCGCAGAGGTTGGCACCAACCTGATCGACGGACACAAGAGTACCCCTAGCGGTACCGCTGTATTACAGAGGCGCAGAGGTTGGCACCAACCTGATCGACGGACACTATTCGCCTGCTTCTTGTCCCTCTAGTATATATGGCGCAGAGGTTGGCACCAACCTGATCGACGGACACCTATGTCTCGACCCGATGGGGCGGTATCCCTACGTTGGCGCAGAGGTTGGCACCAACCTGATCGACGGACACCTACCTGACATTTTACTCTTACTCTCGAGTAAAAGGCGCAGAGGTTGGCACCAACCTGATCGACGGACACTAGACTGGTGTATTACCCCTGCTTTGTGGGATTGAAGGTGCAGAGGTTGGCACCAACCTGATCGACGGACACCACTGCGATCCATTCAGAGGGACGCTCTGGGCTACGGCGCAGAGGTTGGCACCAACCTGATCGACGGACACCTATATATCCTTTTCGCGGAATAAAGCTTGAATTGGCGCAGAGGTTGGCACCAACCTGATCGACGGACACCACGGACACGCATCCTGGCAGCTGTTAGCAGGGCAGGCGCAGAGGTTGGCACCAACCTGATCGACGGACACTGGACGAGCGCCAGCAAGGGCACAAGCTGCAGCAGGCGCAGAGGTTGGCACCAACCTGATCGACGGACACGGTCATGCGCAGTTATTTTTTGCTGATTTTTGGCCTGGCGCAGAGGTTGGCACCAACCTGATCGACGGACACCCATAGTCCGACAGCATCTTCTCCTACATACACCTGGCGCAGAGGTTGGCACCAACCTGATCGACGGACACTTAAGGTACATGTCATCGGATTGCTGACACAGGAGGCGCAGAGGTTGGCACCAACCTGATCGACGGACACGCGAAGTTCAGGAAACTTCAGGCGCGCTTATTGTCACGGCGCAGAGGTTGGCACCAACCTGATCGACGGACACTTTTCTTGCGTGTCTTCTTTTCCGGCTCTTCAGGGGCGCAGAGGTTGGCACCAACCTGATCGACGGACACACCCGCTCCCTGCGATCAATCAGCCAACTAACTATGGCGCAGAGGTTGGCACCAACCTGATCGACGGACACATGTTCCACGCCTACACCTAATGGCGGGGCTACGCCTGGCGCAGAGGTTGGCACCAACCTGATCGACGGACACGTAAACTCCTCCGAGGCAAAAACGGGAAAGTGGGGGTGCAGAGCTAACGACATATTTTCAGCAATCGATTTCCCACGGCCGATCTCCAGCTATTTTGCAACATCGGAAAAAGTTCGATGGCTGAGGATATTTCTTCGTTTTATCCGGTAACTGAGGACGGTGGCAACCCGCTACGATCCAAGCGTCGCGGTGGCTGCGATCAGCCTTTTTCAAGATGACGGGATCAAAAGCGTGCTTTCTACTCCAGATAATCCTTGAGCTTGTTCGAGCGACTGGGGTGCCGAAGCTTGCACAAAGTTTTCGACTCGATCTGACGAATTCTCTCCCGAGTTACGCTAAACTCTCGGCCGACCTCTTCCAAGGTTCTGGGGTGCCCGTCAGTCAGCCCGAAGCGCAATTCGATCACCTTGCGTTCGCGCTCTGAAAGTCCGTCGAGAACTCGCGACAGCTGCTCCTGCAGCATCGAAAAACTTGCCGCATCCGGAGGAATAACAGCTTCACCGTCCTCGATAAAGTCGCCAAGCTGGCTGTCTTCTTCCTCGCCGATGGGAGTCTCCAATGAGACCGGCTCCTGGCTGATCTTGAGAATCTCCCTTACGCGCTCGGCAGTCATCTCCATCTGCTCGCCTATCTCATCTGGCGTAGGTTCGCGCCCAAGCTCTTGGAGGAGTCCACGCTGGATCCTTATGAGCTTGTTGATGGTCTCGACCATATGAACGGGTATCCGAATGGTGCGGGCCTGATCAGCAATAGCCCTTGTTATCGCCTGTCGTATCCACCAGGTTGCATAAGTCGAGAACTTGAAGCCTTTGGTGTAATCAAATTTTTCGACTGCGCGGATCAGGCCAAGATTACCTTCCTGGATCAGATCAAGAAAGAGCATCCCACGGCCGACATATCGTTTGGCGATTGAAACCACCAATCGCAAGTTGGCCTCAACCAGCTGCTGTTTGGCGTTCAGGCCCACCTGTTCGATACGACGAAGGCGCCTTACTTCAGCGCGATCGCTGGCCGCATCACGCTCCACCAAAAGATCCAGCTTCGCTGTAGCCTCAAGGCCCGCCTCGATCTTCATAGCAAGATCGATCTCTTGTGCCGCCGTAAGAAGAGGAACCTTTCCGATCTCCTTTAGGTACATCCGAACCGGATCTCCGGTCAGGGGAGCCAAAGATAGGGCGTCGGTGCGCTTCTTGCCCTTCTTCTTCACTGCCTTTACCGGCTTGGGAAGCGGTATGTTGATGTGCTCTTTTTCCTCGGCAGGCATATCGTCGTCAACCACAACATCGTGATGTACATCTATCTCATCAACCACAACATCGATCGCAGAGTCGTCAAGAATCGCTATTCCTGAGTCGCGAAAGTGAGCGTATGCGTGATCGAACTGCTCTTCGGTGAAGTCCGCCTCGCTTAGAGCTGTAGAGATCTCTTCATCGGTGAGACCGCCCTTGGCCTTGCCCGACTTGGTCAGAGATTTTATTTGCGGTAGTTTTGAGATTTCATCTCGGCTGGAAATATTCTTGATCGCTGACTTCTTGACTGAATCGGTCACGCTGCTCCCACTCTTCCCTGTATTCACGGTTGATTTCTTCGCTGCGTAATGTGTAATAGTACTTCTGTAGTGAGGTTATCTCCAGAAATAGCTCATCATACCTGATTCGATCCACCTTTGGGTCTGTTTCATGCAACTGAGCCTTCTTGACTATAATTTGACGCTCAAGTGCAAACTCCTTTAGTTTTCTTAACAACTGACCTGCGATGAAATCGGCCTCTTCGACTTGGGCGGCGGCAATAACAAGTCCGGCCAACACATCCGCTGCCTCCTTATCGACAGAAGCAGCGTGAGAGTAAAGCTCTTTGCCCACGGATTCTCCCGAACCCAAGACAATTTCGATCAAACGCAACGCCATAGGGTCGTCAAGCAGCTCTCTATATAGCAAACCCCGTGCCTTCACTCGCAGTTCAGGATAGGCAGCTAGCAACCCCACAAACTCCCGCTGAGCTCGGATGCGCACATCCTGGACCTGATGTGAACTTTCGGACGGGGGAAGCTCCTGAACCACGTCATTGCCCTGCTGAATGAGGGCAGGCTTGGCACGGGATGCAGCACTTTCAACCACTTTATAGTCGGTGCGCAATCTATCAGCAACGTAGTTTGTGTAATCCTGTGCAAGTAGTGTTCCGCGAACGGTCGCCAATACCGACGCACACTGCGCGAGCGCGGCCGAGCGACCTTGGGGGGTACTTATATCGTGGGCATCGAGCCTTCGATCGATAACAAACTGAATAAGTGGGATCGATCTTTCAACGAGCTCCTCCATACCTTTCTTGCCTGCGGTCGAAACATAGTCGGCAGGATCCTGTCCAGTTGGCACAGCCGCTACGCGGAGATCGAGAGTCGCGCCACCAGGCTCGGGCCTAATGGCAAGATCAATGAACTCAAACGCTCTCTCGGCGGCTCTTATACCGGCATCATCGGCATCGAACAAATAGACGATCTGCCTGCTAAAGCGGGCTAGCAGCTTGACATGATGCCTCGTAAGGGCGGTACCCAGGGTCGCTACAGCATTACTCATCCCCGCTTCATGCAGCGCGATCACATCGGTATACCCCTCAACAACTATCGCGCAGCCGGTTTTGACTATCTCGTTTTTGGATTTGTCGATCCCGTACAATAGGCGGGACTTTGAAAATATCGGAGTCTCTCCCGTATTTAGATACTTTGGCTCACCGCTGCCGAGAACCCTTCCACCAAACGCAACCGGGCGTCCGGTAATTGTGTAGATCGGAAACATGATCCTGTCAAAGAACCGATCCTTGACCTGTCCGCTGTCAGATTTGATCACGAGATTGGCGGCAACAGCTTCTTCGAGCGAAAAACCAAGTGACCGCAGATGACTCCAAAGTACACTTCCGCCCTCAGCCCAGCCCAAGTTGAATCGCTTGGCGGTCGTGATGTGAAATCCTCGCCGGGCCAGATACTTTCTGGCCGAATCCGCCTTTTTGTGAGCCGATGTAAGAAGAGCCTGATGATAAAAGGTCACTGCAGCCTCAGTGGCCGCCGTGAGTCGCTCCCGACGACCGCCAGGAAGCACACCGCCAGCCTGTTCGGTGATGACTACCCTGCCTCGCTCGGCAAGAAAGCGAAGGGCCTCGGGAAACTCGAAATTCTCCCTGCGCATCACAAAGCCAAGAACGTCCCCTCCTGCCCCACAGCCAAAGCAGTGCCACAAACCGGTAGCGGGATCGATCTTGAACGATGGTGTTTTCTCTTGATGAAAAGGACAGTTGCCCCAGTAGAGTCGGCCTTTCTGCTTGAGTAAGACCGACTCTGAAACCAGGGCAACTATATCAGTGGCGTCCCGCACAGCCGCTACGTCCTCTTCAGAGTAGCGAGCCATGCGAAACCTCCCTCGTTCTATTTGAGAAAACTGTCAGACACTACCCTACTATCCCGCCACCAAGCGAGATGAACAGTGGGACAAAAACGAGGCTTACGATGGCCATCAACTTGATAAGAATATTCATCGATGGGCCAGAGGTGTCCTTGAACGGATCGCCTACCGTGTCACCGGCAACCGCCGCCTTATGGGCCTCAGAGCCTTTTCCGCCATGATTGCCGGCCTCAATGTACTTTTTGGCATTGTCCCACGCGCCGCCGGCGTTCGCCATGAAAATGGCGAGCAGGAAGCCTGTCACCAGAGAACCGGCGAGAAGTCCCGAGAGCATGTCGACGGAAATCGCACCCACAACAATCGGGGCCGCTATGGCAATGACCCCAGGAGCCACCATCTCCCTCAAAGAAGCCTTAGTTGAGATATCAACGCAAGCGGCATAATCGGGGCGCCCTGTCCCTTCCATGATTCCAGGAATCTCCCTGAATTGACGGCGTACTTCGGCGATCATCGCAAAGGCAGCTCTGCCGACCGCGCCCATGGTCAACGCGCCGAACAGGAACGGAAGCATACCTCCGATAAACAATCCGATAATGACGTATGGATTATCGAGGCCCATGTTGATGTCGACTCCACCAGCCTCAATCTGAGTTCGGAAGGCGACAAAGAGCGCCAGAGCGGTCAAACCTGCTGATCCGATAGCGAAACCCTTGGCGATAGCCGCCGTCGTGTTTCCGACGCTGTCCAGGGTGTCTGTGATCTTGCGGATAGGAGCGCCCATGTGCGCCATCTCGGCGATACCGCCGGCATTGTCAGCAACCGGGCCGTATGCGTCGACACCAACAGTAATAGCGATGATCGAGAGCATTCCTAGGGCGGCAAGACCGATACCGTAGATGCCGCCTCCAACGGCGACTCCCGCAATTTCGACTCCCTGATAGGCGGCATTACCAGCCAGAAAGGAGACTAGGATACCGGCAACCACGACCATAATCGGCGCGGCGGTCGACATCATGCCGGTGCTGAGACCTGAAATGATATTGGTCGCGACACCAGTCTCGGAGGCCTTAGCGATGGCTCTAGTCGGCGAATAGTGGTCCGAGCAAAAGTATTCGGTGATCTTGCCGATTGCGATTCCGGCGACAAGTCCCGCGAGAACCGCGGCGAAAAACCACATGCGCGCGGGGTCGGAGCCTTCCCGCGTCGACCAGTGCCAGAAAAGGAACCCCATAGCGCCTACCTGCAGGAAAGCGGCAACATAGGTACCCATGTTAAGCGCATTATGGAGATTTGCGCCCTCTTTAGCCCTCACCGCAAACAAGCCAATTATCGAAGTAATGATCCCGAATGCAGCGATCAGAATCGGAACGGTGGCGCCGTATATAAAGTCGATTGAATCATACCCGTAGACCACGCCCCAAAGTGTTACTGCCAAAACAACCGGAGCGATGATCGATCCAACGAAAGATTCGAAAAGGTCAGCACCCATACCGGCCACATCGCCAACATTGTCGCCCACGTTATCGGCGATAACCGCCGGGTTTCGTGGGTCGTCCTCGGGAATTCCGGCTTCTACCTTTCCAACCAAATCGGCGCCGACATCGGCGGCCTTGGTATATATTCCGCCACCAACACGAGCGAAAAGCGCGATGGAGCTGGCGCCCATGGCAAATCCGTTGACCACCTCGATTTGAGGAGTCTCACCACCATTTAGTACAAGGAAAAGTATCCACAGGCTCAAGCCGCCAAGCCCAAATGAGGCCACGGCAAGACCCATCGTAAGTCCTGAGCGAAAAGCGACCTGAAGTGCTTTGTGGATTCCTCCGGTTGCCGCTTGTGCGGTACGTGAGTTCGCACGGGTCGCCACGTACATGCCAAAATATCCTGCGCCCGCCGAAAGAATGGCGCCTGAAAGAAACGCTGCGGCGGTTAGAGGTGGCATCGCCGGAACTATTACGATGATGATTGCAACTACAATCGCGAACACGGCCAAGACTTTGTACTCCCTGAGAAGAAACGCGAGCGCCCCTTCTTGGATAGCCTTGGAGATTCCCTGCATCTTCTCGTTGCCCGGATCCTGCTTGAGCACCCATGTAGCCAGAGTAACGGCCACAATGATGCCAACCAGGGAGGCTGCAGGAGCTAACCAGCCGATCCAATCTGCCATTTAGTAGACTCTCCTTCCGCGACGCAATCGTGGAAACACTTCGGTGATTCTATGTGAACATCTCGGCGGCGGCAACAGCAAGGTGAGCACGCACGAGCTAAAACATCCAATTCTTCGGCATGAAATGGCTTTCGAACTGCCTCAAAGCGAACCGATCGGTCATGCCTGAGACGTAATCGACTACAGCCTGCGGGAGCGAGGCGACGCTCGCTGGGCGATACTCCGCCGGCAGCATATCGGGGTCCTTCATGTAGTGCCGGAAGAGCGCCTGGACTACGCCATGCGCCTTCGGCTCTTCGCTTTTTGCCTTGCCTGACAGATATACGTTAGCAAAAAGCCACTCCCGAAGCTCCACAAGCGCGTCCCAAACATCCTGGGTCATCCGGATCTCTGTCGCACCATCACTCGCTTCCATCAGGGCGTTGACCATTGTGGTGATACGCGAATCATGTCTGCTTCCCAAGATCTCGGTGAGATGCTTGGGGAGATCTCTTTCGGACAAAACCTTCCCCCTGATAGCGTCGTCGATATCGTGGTTTATGTACGCGATCCTATCGGCTATAGCGACAATCTGACCCTCCAAGGTGGCAGCCTTCAGGTCACCACTGTGATTGGCGATCCCGTCACGCACCTCCCAAGTCAGGTTGAGCCCCTTGCCGTCGTACTCGAGTGACTCGACAACGCGGAGAGATTGCAGGTTATGTCTGTACTTCAGTGGAGCCCCGGGGTATGAATCGCCAAGCTCGGCCAAACACTCTGCCAGAGCTTCCTCACCAATGTGACCAAATGGGGTATGCCCGAGGTCGTGACCAAGAGCGATCGCCTCGGTCAGATCTTCGTTGAGGCGCAGTGCCCGAGCCACAGACCTCGCGATCTGAGCCACCTCCAAGGTGTGAGTGAGGCGCGTACGATAGTGATCTCCCTCGGGCGACAAAAACACCTGCGTTTTGTGCGAAAGTCGCCTGAAGGCCTTGCAGTGAATTATCCGATCCCGGTCTCTTTGAAACTCAGTGCGGTATGGATCGAGCCTGCTTGCGTGCTCGCGTCCCTTCGTGGCCGAGGAAAGGGTTGCGTGCTTTTGCAACCTGTTCTTCTCTTCGGCTTCATATTGTTCTCTGGTTATCAAGCTCATCGAATGCTGCGTAACTCCTTCAGTTGACGATTCCTCTGATGATTATGAAGGAAGCGAATGACACGACGGCTCCCGCTATCCAGGGGCGCCACCAGCCCATACGCCTGGCCAGCCAGACTCCTAACGTCGCAAATCCAGAGGCCGCCAAAAGCATCAGCCCATCTGAGACCAGTTGGTCCAGAACAAGTCCGAGAGTCGCGCCAAAGGTAGCGGCTTCCCCATTACCGAAGAACCGCTCGACCACAGAGAGCAAGACAATAGCCGCAACTCCGCCGGAAACCGCAAAAACCCACTCCTGAAAGAATTTCCGGCGCGAGCGGGAGTGCCCCTGTATCAGGGGCGACCTCGGTTCCTGGAAGAGTTTTGTCCTCCCCATGCACACTCCGCACCAAAACGTTATTAGATTGACCAAATGCTCTGCCTTATCGGCTAGAGCCCAATATATCGCCTAATCACCTCGGCCGATAGACAAAATGTTGCAAACATTCTTACCTGTTATCCGACTTTGCCGCGAATGTCCGACAGTGCAGCTTGAGCAGCCGCAAGCCGTGCCAGTGGAATCCTGTAAGGTGAGCAGGAAACATAGTCTAGGCCGAGACCGTAAAATATCTTCACGCTTTCGGGATCACCGCCATGCTCGCCGCAAACACCCAGCTTGAGCCCGGGATTTACCGCTCTTCCTCCCGCACACCCCATCTCCACAAGTTTAGCGACACCAGCATCTATCGTCTCAAATGGATTCTTCATCAACACCTTGCGATCAAGGTATTTGGGCAGAAACTTGGATTCGATGTCATCGCGCGAAAAACCAAAGGCCGTCTGAGTCAGATCGTTCGTGCCGTAAGAGAAGAAATCGGCGTGGGTAGCAATATCCCTGGACATAATCGCCGCGCGGGGAAGCTCGATCATCGTGCCGATCGCAATATCTACCGACACCCCAAAGCTTGAGGAAACCTCAGCGATGACCTTCTCGGCTTCTGCACGCAAGATTGCAAGCTCGGCCTCGAGGCACACCAATGGAATCATGATCTCTGGCTGAGGGTCTTTCCCGTCGCGCTTGAGCTGACATGCCGCAGCTGTGATTGCGCGTACCTGCATCGCGTAGAGCTCGGGAAACATTATCCCCAGCCTGCAGCCGCGTAGCCCGAGCATCGGGTTCATCTCGGCCATGGCATCGATTTGCGACAGAAGCTTGCGTCGCTCGGCGAGCTCAGCCTGAGAGGCGCCATTGCACTCGGCCCTGACTATTTCCACCTCAAGCTCGCGTGGGGAATCCAAAAACTCGTGCAGCGGCGGATCGAGCAGCCTAACCGTGACCGGCAGTCCATCCATGGCAGCAAAGATGCCCAGGAAGTCGCCTGTCTGCGCTTCGAGTAGCTCAGCAAGGGCTTTGTCCCTAGCCGCGCGACTGTCGGCAAGGATGAAGTTCTGCAGGATATTCTTTCTCTCGCCGAGGAACATGTGCTCGGTGCGGCACAGTCCGATACCAGCGGCTCCGAACTCTCTGCCCAGCGCCGCATCATCAGGAGTATCCGCATTGGCGCGAACGCCCGTGGTGCGAAACTCGTCCGCCCAGGCAAGTATCGTATCGAAGTCTCCGCTGATCTCCGGCTCGATAAGAGGAACCGAGCCCAGCACTACGATACCTGTCGTGCCATCCAGCGAGATTACATCCCCGCTTTTTAGCACCACATCGGTGCCTGTGATAGTGGCCTGACCGTGTTCGGCATCGATTCTGACTCCTTCGGCGCCACAAACGCAGGGCTTGCCCATGCCGCGAGCCACAACAGCCGCATGCGAGGTCTTGCCGCCGTGCGAGGTCAGGATTCCTTGAGCCGCGATCATGCCGTGCAGGTCATCGGGGGTGGTTTCCCAGCGCACCAATATCACCTTACGTCCGGCAGCGGCGGCATCCACCGCTTCATCCGCCGAGAAAACCACTTCTCCTACAGCGGCCCCAGGTGATGCGTTTAGCCCTTTGACCAGAACGTCGTATGTGACGCTTGCATCGAACTGTGGATGCAAAAGCTGGTCGAGTTGGGCGGCGTTGATCCGCAAAATAGCCTCTTCTTTGGTGATCAGGCCCTCCTCGACCATATCAACCGCTATCTTTAGCGCGGCAAGTGCCGTTCGCTTACCGACCCTTGTTTGAAGCATCCACAGCGTGCCCTGCTCAATGGTGAACTCGATATCGCACATGTCGCGATAGTGATTCTCTAAGGTCTCAAATACCTTCCACAGCTGCTCTCCGGCTTCAGGCAACCTGGATGGCAGCTCGGCAAGAGGATCGGTGACCCTGATACCGGCCACTACATCCTCACCTTGCGCGTTGACCAGGTAGTCGCCGTAGTACTCCTTGGTGCCATCGGCAGGGTTTCTGGTGAACGCTACTCCCGTGGCGCTGGTCTGACCCTTATTGCCAAAAACCATAGCCTGGACGTTGACTGCTGTTCCTAGATCATCGCTGATCTGCTCCAATCGGCGGTAGTCTATGGCGCGTCTGTTGTTCCAGCTCTTGAAAACGGCCTCGATCGCGAGGAGCAGCTGGGTATTCACGTCTTGCGGAAAGAGCACTGTCCCATCGACCGCGAGCTGCGGATATTCAACCGCCGAGACGTGCTCGGAGACGATTTTCTTGAAAACTTCGACCAACTCGGCCATATCTTCTGCGCTAAGCTCAGCATCACTTTTTGCGCCACGATCCATCTTCATACTGCTGATCGCGTTTTCAAACAGGTCGCCCTCGACATCGAGCACTACCTTTGAAAACATCTGAACGAAGCGGCGATAACTGTCGTACGCGAAACGGGGGTCGCCCGTATGTGCAATAAGACCTTGGACCGAAAGATCGGTAAGGCCCAGGTTCAAAACTGTGTCCATCATTCCCGGCATCGAAAATGGAGAGCCGCTGCGGACGGAGACAAGCAACGGATCCGCTGGGTCGCCAAGCCTCTTGCCCATCTTCGACTCAAGGTCTGACATATAAGCGAATATATCTTCGACAAGCCCCGATGGGAACGCCGGGGGCTGCGAGGCGTAAAACTCCATGCAGGCCTGGCAGGTAATGGTGAATCCCGGTGGGACAGGCAGCCCCATGTTCGCCATCTCGGCGAGATTCGCGCCCTTGCCGCCCAGGATGTTCTTCATTTCCCTGTTCCCCTCGGTGCTTCCTCCACCGAAAGAATAAACCCTCTTGACGTCAGACAACTTGTTCTCCCTCTCTCGATTACACGGCGGCCTGGCGTTTCAGACAAAGTGATAACTTAGCAAAAAACGCAGAATATGGCATCAGCACGGTCAGTCGGATGTCATCAACCCGCCCCGGACATATCGAATTATCTCCTGTGCGGCCTCTTCCACAGCCCTATTATCAGTGTGTATGACTATACAGCCAATCTTGCGCATAAGCGCTCGGGCCTCCTCGAGCTCGGCGATCACAGCTTCCCTCTCGGAGTAGCCGGGAACCCAGGCGCCGAGGTCGAACATGCGCTCCCTGCGTATATCGACGAGCAGGTCGGGGTCTGTAACAAGCCCGAAAACACGCCGAGGATCAAGCTCGTAAAGCTGAGGAGGCGGCTCCAGCCCTGAAGCCAGCGGAACATTGGCGACTCGCCAGCCTTTGAAGGCCAGATACATCGCCAGCGGCGTCTTGCTGGTGCGGGAAACGCCGATAAGGACGATATCAGCGTTGATAAGACCTTCCGGATTGCGCCCGTCATCGTGGCTGACAGCGAACTCCATGGCCTCGATTCGCGCGAAGTAGTCCTCGTCGGTACGGTGCATCGCCCCGGCCTCCCCCGTCGCAGAGATGCCAGTGACCCTGGATAGCAGCGAGACCGCCGGACCGAGAATGTCCACGCCGTTTACTCCCTGGGTGCACAATCGCTCCATCTCTTTACGCAAAGAGTCCTCGACAAGGGTGTAAAAAAAGATGCAATGCCTGCCGCAGTGAGCCCTGACGAGCTCATTTAGTTCTTCCGCTGTCTGAACCTTTGGAAGACGCTCGATACGAAAGCCCTCCGACGCAAACTGCGCTATCACGGCGCGAGCAACCATCTCTCCAGTCTCACCCAAAGAGTCGGACAAAACATGGATGGAGATGATTTCTGTGTGCATCGATCTAACCGGCCAACCTGGAGAGGTCCGCGAACCTGAGAAAGAGCGCCACAAATCTATTGAGAAGTTTGAGACGATTGTTCCTCAACGCTTCGTCGGGATCCATGACAAGGACGGTGTCGAAAAACACATCGATGGGCTCACGAAGAGACGAAAGTATTTCCAGCACGGCCCTGTAGTCTCGTGAAATAAACGCCGCGGTCGCCTTGGATTCGGCGGATGTCAGCGCGTCCGCCAGCAATCGTTCCTCGGCGGTCATGAGATGTACCTGACATTCGGTGCTTAGCTCGGGTTTGGACAGGTTCTTCGCGCGGGTAAATGCGACCGAGAGGTTTTCGAAAGTTTCAGCTCCAGCCGCTCTAGCAGCAGTCAACGCCTCGCAGCGCGCCAGCGCATCAGCGGGGTCGCTGGCAGCCACAGCGAGAACCGCTGCGACCGTATCGTATGCATGATTGCGATCGCGAAGCATTATCTCAAGTCTGCCGGCTACAAACTCGCCGATGTGAGATTGAGTCGCGTCCGCATCAAGACCTGGTAGCAGTTTCCCGTAACCGGCAAGAGCTGACGCGATCGCTTCGTCGAGCGGGATTCGCAAGTTGCCTGTGAGAAGCATCGTCAGAACGCCGATGGCGCCTCGCCTTAGCGCATACGGATCCGAGGAGCCGGTCGGGCCTTGGCCGATAGCGAAGATGCCGGCGAGTGTGTCGAGCTTGTCTGCGGCGGACACCAGCATACCTGCGGCGGTAGATGGCAAGACGTCATTGGCGAATCGAGGCTGGTAGTGCTCGCGTATCGCCAGCGCGACACCACTCGTTTCGCCGGCGGCTAACGCATAGTGATAGCCCATTACTCCCTGCAAGTCGGGAAACTCAATGACAACCTGGCTAACGAGGTCGGTCTTGGCCAGGTGCGCAGCCCTAAGAGCGTCGGATGCTTCAATTTCATCGGCGCCATGAAGGGCGGCCAGCTTTTTGACAAGCAGCTCGATTCGATTGACCTTATCGCCAAGAGTGCCGAGTTTTTCGTGAAAAACACTCCGGGACAGCTTTGCCACACGGGCTTCGTTCGAAAAGGCAAGATCCTCCGAGAAGAAGAAGGACGCGTCGGCGAGTCGGGCCCTTATGACTCGCTCGTGCCCGTGAACTATTTGGTCGGTAAGTGAGGGATCGCCATTGTGGACCACCAGAAACCTGTTTACCAGCCGCCCATCGGAGCTCTCCACCGGAAAGTACCTTTGATGCTTGGTCATCGCCGATTCGAGAACCTCGCGCGGTACCTGCAGGAACTCTTCGTCGAAGCTTCCGAGCCCAACGGTTGGAGATTCGACGAGATTTACGACCTCGGCGAAAGTCCTCTTTGGCATCACGGGGCGAAACTTTTCGACGGCGAGAAGCGAGTTGACGCCTTCCAAGATGATTCGCGACCTTTCGGCGGCATCGTAGATAATTCCGGCTTCAGCGACGATCGATGCGTACTCATCGGCATGAGTCAGCTCCAGTATGCGCCGGGAGCCGATAAAGCGATGCGCCTGGGTGTATCTTCCAGCGACGACACCGGCAAACTTCACCGGCACCACTTCACTGCCGTAAAGCGCCAAAAGCCACCTTACCGGGCGAATGAACCTAGCTTCACCGTCGCCCCATCGCTGCGTTTTGGGCCACGATAGGCCCTCCGTGAGCATGGCGAGAAGTCCCGGGAGGACCTCTTTAGCGGCGCGACCTTTCTCCTCGATCGAGGCCCAAAGATACTCTCCGCCGGCATCGGACTTCCTTACCAGGCTCTCAACGTCAACACCGCGAGAGGCCGCAAAGCCCTTTGCGGCCGGTGTCGGATCACCTGCGGCATCGAATGCCACCTTGACCGCAGGGCCTCTTACCTCAAGCACCAGGTCTTTTTGCTCGCCGCCGAGACGCTCAACCCGCAAGACTAGCCGCCGAGGAGAACCGAATGTCTCCAGCAAATCGAAGTCCAGCCTGGCGTCCAAAAAGGCCTGGCTCGCATCGGTTTTCAGCTGTTCGACGGCTGCGTATAGCGCAGCCGATGGCATCTCCTCGACGCCGATTTCAAAGAGCAACGTCTCGCTCACAGGGCCTCCCCGCCTTTTGTGGCTGCGGCCGAAAGTGAAGCCTCATCGCCACCGTCCTGTAGCTTACTCACGTAAAGCTCACAACAGGCCTTCGCCAAGGCTCGAACACGCAAGATAAACCCGACGCGCTCGGTTACCGCGATCGCACCTCGAGCATCGAGCAAGTTGAAGGCGTGAGAACACTTTAGGACATAGTCATATGCGGGAAGGACAACGCCACTTTGCAACAAGCGCTTGCACTCAGCCTCGTAGGTGTCAAAAAGGGCATAGAGCATATCGATGTCCGCGAGCTCAAAGTTGTGTCGGGAGTACTGCCTCTCGTTTTCGAGAAATACATCTCCGTATGTGTACTTCGCGCCGTCAGGGCCTACACACCAAACGATGTCAAACACGCTATCCACGCCCTGGATGTACATAGCGAGCCGCTCCAGGCCGTAAGTGATCTCCGCGGGAACAGGTCGGCAATCAAAGCCTCCTACCTGCTGGAAGTAGGTAAACTGTGTGACCTCCATACCGTCGAGCCAGACCTCCCAACCCAGCCCCCATGCGCCTAGCGTAGGGCTTTCCCAGTCATCTTCTACTAGCCTGACGTCGTGCTTTGCCGGATCTATCCCGATCGATTGCAGCGAGCCGAAGTACTGATCCAAAACGTCATCTGGAGAAGGCATCAATATGACTTGGAATTGATAGTAGTGCTGCAAACGATTGGGGTTGTCCCCGTAGCGACCATCGGTGGGACGACGCGAAGGCTGGACGTAGGCGACACGCCAGGGCCGGGGATCCAAAGTTCTCAACGTCGTGGCGGGATGGAACGTTCCCGCTCCGACCTCGCTGTCGTACGGCTGCAACACAACACAGCCACGATCGGCCCAGTAGCGCGATAGCGCCAGAATGATGTCTTGAAATGTCATGCCGGGCATCGTTGGCGGCTCCCATCAAGCAGCTCGGGCAAAAGGGCCGTAATCGAACACGTCGCGGCCTGTAAAGTGCGACTGATGCTATCGAAGCGGAGGCCTTCGGTCAACGCACGCCCCCGGAAAACGGGCGCCAGAAAGCTCGTTTTCGGATCTTCTCGGCAAGCAAGGCCTCGAATGCGCCCTTCTCCGCCTCGGGCAAAGCTGACGCCGGAAGCAACAGAAAAGCCGAGCTATCCGTATAGAGCAGATAGTGTGATGCGAGAAACCTCCATCGCCGGATGCGCTCCCACGGTATGATGCCGGCCCCCAGGGCGCTGTCATACACGACTCCGTCGTCTGAGAAGCGATAGTTGACCGGAAGATAAACGTCTTTGTGGGTGGGCGAGCCCGACGCCCAGTTGACATAAAACCACACGAAAGCAATAACGCCGATGAGACCTGCCATCATCAACAGCGGATACCGTTGCCCGCCCGTGGCAAGCGCCGCAAAGGCAAAAAAGGCCATGATCGGAAGCACGAAGCGTAATTTCCGAAGCGCGAGCGCGAACAACACCGCCCTGTACCCCTTCTGCGTCACAGTGACCGGGATTTCCAGGGCTTTTCTGACCTCCGGTTGATGGAGCTCCGTCGATGCCATCACATAATCTCTCGGTACAAGTCCAGCGCCCGCAATCTCGCTGAAAGATGGTGCCTTACAAAAGCGTGCATCAATGCGAGCGCTTCGGCGACCACGCGCTCGGAGGTGGTGTCTGAATCGGCGGCTATCTCGGCCATCGTCTTGTAGAGCAGCTCGCCGAGAAGAACACACGCCTCACCTGAGGCTGTCATAGAGTGCTCTGCCGTGTCCTTGCAATTTGGGCAGATAGTTCCGCCCTCGGAGAGCGAAAATCGCTTGGCCGCCGCGTGCGTAGACGGCCTGGAGCAACAGGCGCAGCGATCAAAAACCGGCCGACAGCCATGCATCGCCATGGCTTTTACCAGAAAGCCAACGAGGATTATCTGGAGCTTTCCAGCTGGAGCGCCTTCAAGAGCTTCGAGAGTGGCGTCGGCAAGACCAAAGATTCTCGGCTCTACCTGCCCCTCTACCGACAGTTTATCGACGACATCCACCACCACCGATGCCGTCACGCTGCGCTCATACTCGGCGAAGATTGCGGCGCGCGTGCGAACAGCTTCGACCTCGACAATGGTGTCAAGAGTTCGACCGGTGCGAACTAGCAGGTCAACGACTCCATAAGGCTCGAGTCGGCCACCAATCCGCGAACCGGGCTTTCGCATCCCTTTCGCGACCGCACGGAGATGTTTTCCCTCGCCAGAGAGGAATGAGACGATCACATCCATCTCGCCGAGTTTTACCTTTTTCAGCACCAGGGCCCTCAAGGTGTAAGTAGCCATCGCGATCGGCTCGTCTTATCCTAAACGCTCACGAAACGCCGCCACGATAGCATCACCCGAAGATGTGCCGAGGCGGTTAGCGCCCGCTTCCAGCATCTCAAGCGCGGTTTCGAGGTCACGTATACCTCCGGATGCCTTGACTCCGACGTGCTCACCGACGGCCTCACGCATCGTCCTGACGTCATCGACGCTTGCCCCCCGCGGCCCAAATCCCGTGGAGGTCTTCACGAAGTGTGCGCCTGCCTCTACCGTGAGCCTGCTTCCACGAACGATCTGCTCGGCGGTAAGGTATCCGGTCTCGAGAATGACCTTCACGATGGCCGAGTCGCCGGAAGCCGAGGCAACGGCCTCTACAACCGACCTCAAGTCGGTCAGCACATAATCGTCATCGCCTTCGATCAGCGCTCCGAGGTTGATGACGACGTCCACCTCGGTAGCACCTGCGAGCACCAGCTGCCGGGCTTCCTCGGCCTTAGTCGCCTGAAGGGCATACCCCAGCGGAAATGCGCATACGCTGCAAACTTGCGTAGCCGAGCCGCTAAGAATCCGGGCGGCGGCAGGCACGAGGAAAGGCGGCACGCAAAGCGCGGCGAAGCCCATCTCGGCGTTGCGCTCAAGCCACGAGGTCCCAAAGGCGAGTCCATCGACGGGCCTCAGCAGTGTCTGATCGATCGCCGAGGTCAGCGCCTCCAAAGTTATCGAGCTCATGAATCCTCACCGTACCCGAACCTTCGAATCTGCGCGGAGTCCCTGCGCCAATCCTTTTTGACCTTGACCTTCAGGTCCAAGAAAACCTTCGTGCCCAATAGCCGCTCCAAATCCATGCGCGCCTCAGTTCCAATCCTCTTGATATTGTGTCCCTGCTTGCCGATGAGGATGCCCTTTTGCGACTCCCGCTCCACATAGATAACCGCCTCCACGGTAGAGACGTTGTTCTCGGTATTCTCAAAGTAGTCTTCGAGATGTACGCCAATTGCGTGCGGAACCTCGTCGAAGGTAAAACGAATCACCTTCTCCCTGATGAACTCGGAGATCATCATATCGACAGACTGATCGGATGCCATATCCCTGGGGAAATATCTAGGCCCATGCGGCAAGGCATCGATCATCAGCTTTACAAGACCCTCGACATTGAAGCCGGTGACTGCCGATACCGCAATGACGTTGTCGAATGGCAACAGCTTCATGGCTGCCTCTGTCTGCTTCTGAACAACAGTGCTGTCGACCAGATCTATCTTCGTGATCACAAGCAGCTTGCTCGGCGCGTTGCTATGCCGCAGATAGCGCACGACCCACTCATCTCCACGACCAACCGGCTGGGAAGCGTCGATTACCAGGCAGACCATATCCGCATCAAGAATCGCTCCGGCGGCAGCCTTGTTGAGCCTCTCGCCGAGAACATCTTTGGGCTTGTGTATCCCCGGCGTATCGACAAGAACGAGCTGAGCGTCGTCCCGATCGATTACCGCACGAAGTCTTCGACGCGTGGTTTGTGGTCGATCGGAAACGATAGCGACCTTAGCTCCGGCGGCAGCGTTAATCAGAGTCGACTTTCCGCTGTTTGGGCGGCCAGCCAGTACCACAAACCCGCTCCTGACCTGAGAGCCCTGGGCCGCTTGGGACACTACGATTCGTCCTGGTCGAGGTAGCCGCGCACAAAAGCCTCGGGTAGCAGCTCGTCAAGTGACATAACCATTACCTCATCGGTGCATCCACCCATGATTACCCTCATCTCAGGGTTGAACTCGGCTAGCGCCTGCCGACATGCACCACAAGGAACAGTTGGTGACTCCGAATCGCCAACGATTGCGACCGCGTCGATTTCGGTACATCCTGCAGTGACCGCAGCGGTAAGGGCTGACCTCTCCGCGCAAAGCGTAGATCCATAGGCGGCGTTTTCAACATTGACGCCTTGGAAAATCTCACCACCAGCATAGACAGCCGCCCCTACACGAAATCTCGAGTATGGAGAGTAGGAGTTAGCCTGAATCTCACGGGCAAAAGCCAATAACGCAAGGTCGGGCTGGGTCAGATTACGCATTATCGCTCTCCTTTGCGCTGTTTTGCCTTACAGGCTCTACGACAAGCTGCCGAATTCTCGTGCCCTGCGCCACTGTGACCTTGAATTTCAGGCCCTCGATCACAACCTCGTCTCCAACCTCGGGAATGCGGCCGGCCACCTCGATCACGGCGCCGCCGACGGTGTCAGACTCAAACTCAACAGCGGTACCGAACATTTCGTTCAGATCATCTACTGGCAGCCGGGCATCAACACGATAACTCCCGTCATCCAGCTCATCTACCAGGGGCTTTTCCCAGTCGTACTCATCTTGAATCTCGCCGACGATCTCTTCGAGCAGATCCTCGATAGTAACGAGACCAGCTGTTCCTCCGTACTCATCCGCGACGATCGCGATGTGAGTGCGATCCCTCATCTCCACGAGAAGCTGTTGAACCGGCTTTGTCTCCGGGACAAAGTACGCTTTGCGAGCAAGCGTGGCCGGAGAGACTGTCGGGTCCTTCAAAATCGCAGGCAGCAGGTCCTTTGCGTACACAACACCCCTGATGTCATCGAGAGTATCGTGAAACAGGGGCAATCGCGAGTACCCGTAGCGCTGAACCATCTCGACTGCATCCTGAGCAGTGGCGGAGTCGGGCAAGCAGGTCATATCCGTGCGCGGAACCATTATCTCCCGAACCACTTTCTCGGTAAAATCGCTGACGGCTACGAGAAGCGCTTCCTCGGCTACTTCAAGCTCACTTTGCAGCTCATCGGAGTTGAGGCTACGGGCGTCAGAGTCCGATTGCCACGCAGGCCTGACCGAGCGATCCTTGATAACAAGTTCCATAAAACGTCTCCAGGGCCAATCAAGCAGGCTCACGGGAATTCTAAGGACGATCACTGCGCGTGAAGCGATGGTAGCAAGCCCCAGGGCGACGTCTTCGGGATTTTGGACCGCAATCGTTCGGGGCAGTGTCTGAACCAAAGAGAACACAAGCACAATTGAGAGCAAAGCCCCAAGCAACATGCCTGGAAGTGGCGCGAGGTTCACGTTGTCGATCAGAAATGCCGAGGATGCGATGCCCACGACTGCGTACGCCGCGCCGGATGTGAGCGCTGTTACCGCTCTGAGCCTCTCGGGCTTGGCGAGTAGCTCGGACAGAGCTTGAGCACCCGCACGCTCAGTCTCGGCAAGTCGCATCAATCTGCCTGAGGAGAGCAAGGAGCCCGCAGCCTCCTCGGCGGCCATAACAGCGGCAATCAACGATATGACAAGCGCTACAAGAATCCATAAGAACGTTTCCACTAGGCTAAAGCCTCTCCCGTATTCACAGCCAAAATACCTGAAAAACAAGTGTTGTCATGAGCAAGCCGATGAAAGCTCCAAAAACTACCTGCGCTATTGTGTGAGCGCCTGCCTCAACCCGGCTCTGGGCGACCAGCGCGGCCACAAAAAACGCCATGAGACCGATGCTGCCGCTAAGGGTCAGGTAGGTAATCGCCGATGCCGCTGAAGCCGCAAGCGCCGTGTGTCCGCTTGGCCAACCACCGCGAAGGTAGTTGTCCTCTTTTCTGATCGCCTTGACAGCGAGTACGGCCAGACTGGTCAGTGAAAGAGCGATAACCGTAAGGTGCACCGGGGCCTGCTTTACGATATGAAAGTTCGCGTCCATCGCAAGCGCTATACGATTGAAGAATACAAGATACCCAATCGCCACCGCTGCAAGGCTGGAGATGAATACGGCTCCAGCAGCTACATCCTTTGCGATCTTTGCCAGGGGATCGAACCCTTGAATCGAAATGTCGATCGCAGCCTCGATGGCGGTATTGATCAACTCGGTGGCCATCACCAGTGCTATAACCAGCACGAGGCCTATCAGCTCAAGACGGGAAACACCCAGGGCCAGTGCGGCAAACAATATCACCGCCGCGGCAAGGAAGTGCAAACGCATATTTCGCTGTGTCCGCAGCGCGTACACGATGCCCGCGATTGCGTAGTTGAAGCTCCATAACAAAGAACCGCTTTTCACGTTTTGCGCTACCAGCCCTCTGCTCGCGAATAGGCGTCGAGAAGTTCACGCTCGCGCTGCTGCATCACAGCTGCGGCTTCATCATCCTCGTGATCATATCCGAGAAGGTGCAGCACCCCGTGGACGAGCAGTAGATTCAGCTCCTGCTCCACAGTGTGTCCCAGCTCAACCGCCTGGGCCTCGGCCACAACCGGCGCAATCACGACATCGCCCAACGTGACGGGAGTGTCACTATCGATAGGACACGGATCGTCACAGCTAAACGCGAGAACGTCTGTCGGGCCGGCTTTTCCCCTGTATCGCTCACTGAGGGTCGCCATTTCGTCGTTATCAACTATCGCGATGGACAATTCTACACTTTCAGTGACCTCCTCGCGCGACAACACGAAGCGCGCAAGGTGCTCGAACGCCGAGAGATCCAGCGGTTCAGGCTCTCGATGACTCACGACTCTTATCTGCATACTCCGACCTCACCGTCAGTGGCTCATAGTACTCGACCCTGGAATGATTTATGGCCTTTAAGACCTTTGTATAGACTTGGATCACGCTCTCAATGTCTGCCAGCGTAAGTGTTGAGTTAGTCAGCTGCCCATCTGCAACCTTATTCTCGATCACCCTTCTCACGGCGTTCTCAACCCTGATCGCCGTAGGCTTCCTGAGCGCCCTGACCGAAGCTTCAGCGCAATCCGCAAGCATCACCAGTGCGGCCTCCCTGGAGTGAGGCGCATCTCCGTCGTAGCGGAAATCAGCTTCATACACCGGAGTATTCCCCTCGGCGGCCTTCGAGTAGAAGTAGCTTACGAGTGAAGTCCCGTGATGCTGGCGAATGATGTCGATGACCTCTTGGGGTAAAGAATGCTCCCTGGCCAGCTCA
>JAGXSC010000021.1 GCA_018334075.1 Actinomycetota bacterium | reverse complement strand
TTTTTGCCAGGTCGGTCGCCGCGCGTTACCTGGAGATTGGCGGGAAAGAGGTCGAATTCGACCCGGAGTGGTATCAGGGCGTCTACATCACCGACATCGCCCGGGAGATATTCGAAGAAGAGGGCGCCGCGTGGATCGAAAGCGATGCGGCCGAGCGGGAGGCCCACTTCAAGGAGGTAGCTTACAGCCAGGTGCTTTCGCACCTTCAGCGGGTATTACACGATTTTGGCGTTGACTTTGATGTCTGGTTCTCCGAGCGGACGCTGCATGCGGCCGATGCCGAGGGTCGCACCGCAATTGAGCGGGCGATCTCACGACTCAGAGATGCGGGCTACGTTTACGACCTTGATGGGGCTGTGTGGTTCCGGTCAACGGATTTCGGAGACGACAAGGATCGTGTCCTCAAGAAATCTGATGGAGCCTACACGTATTTTGCGGCGGACGTCGCCTATCACGCGGACAAACTCGATAGAGGCTTCGACCGCATCATAAACATCTGGGGCGCCGATCATCATGGCTACGTTAAACGGATGCAGGCCACATTCACGGCGATGGGGCACGATGACAAGCTCGATGTGGTCATCGGCCAGCTAGTGAACTTGTACCGTGGGGGTCAGGTAGTGCGGATGTCCAAGCGCACAGGCGAGATGGTGACCTTCGAGGACCTGCTCTCTGACGTCGGCGGTGACGCGGCCAGATACTTTTTCCTGAGGCGCTCGACAGATCAGCCTCTCGACTTTGACATAGAGCTCGCCCAGAGCCAGAGCAGTGAAAATCCCGTCTACTATGTCCAGTACGCGCACGCCAGAATCTGCTCCATCCTCCGCAAAGGCGCGGCAGAAGATGATGCCGCTGTGGCTGAAGCCGGTATCGATGACCTCGCCGCCAGGATCATTCCACACGAAGCGCCGTTGCATCTGCTGGATTCGCCGGCAGAGCTTGCCTTGATGCGCAAGCTGATGGAGTTCGAAGAGGTCGTCGAGAGCGCAGCCAGCCAGCTCGCGCCGTTCAAGCTGACCCGCTATGCCGAGGAGCTGGCCTCGGCGTTTCACCAGTTCTATACAGTGTGTCGTGTTATCGATCCGGAAGAACCCGAGATGACGCATGCCCGTCTGTACGCTGTCGACGCCACCCGCATTGCGCTGGCAGGCGTTTTAGACCTGATCGGCGTGAGTGCGCCCGAAAGAATGTAGGAGGAGTTATCGATGGGAAAAACAGTATCACGTCCCCCGGCTGCCGCTGATCACAAGACAGGCCATGACCTGATGTCGGTACTTCCGATGACCGCCGAGATACGCGAAGGACACCTCTGGATCGGAGGCGTGGACACGGTAGAGCTGGCCAGGGAGGCCGGAACAGCGCTTTACGTCATGGACGAGACGACGATACGGCACCGGCTCGCCGAGTACATCAAGTGGACCAGGTATCACTGGCCTGAAGTGGATGTCGTGTACGCAGGCAAAGCGTTCATGTCCATTGCGATGCTGCGGATAGTCGCCGAGGAGGGCTGCTGCCTCGATGTTTCCAGCGGCGGAGAGCTGGCTTACGCCAGGCGCGCCAATTTCCCGATGGAGAATATTTACGTGCACGGCAACAACAAAACCCCGGAAGAGCTCATTGAGTGCCTTGAGGCCGGGGTAGGCCGGGTAGTTGTCGACAACTACGAGGAGATGGACCGACTGAGCGCGCTGGCCGTTGAGCGCGGTATGGTCCAAAAGGTGCTTGTACGTGTGACCCCCGGGGTCGCCGCTGACACCCACGATTTCATCATGACCGGTGCCGAGGACTCCAAATTCGGATTCGGGTTGAATCAGGGGCTCGCAATGGAGGCGGTCAAAAAGGCTGTCGCCTTGCCCGGTCTGGATTTCGATGGATTGCACATGCACATCGGCTCACAGATATTTGCGCTCCACAGCTTCGAAAAGGCGATAGAGGTTATCGTCGAATTTATGTGCGAGGTGCACGCTCAAACCGGCGTGAAAGTGAATCTGCTGGACGTTGGCGGCGGATTGGGAGTGGCTTACGGCGCCCCGGACGAGCCCTCGACGATCGAGGAGTTCGGCAAAGTAGTTGTTGACGGAATCAAGGAAGAGTGCGAAAAGCACGGAATCGACACGCCGAAAATGGCTGTTGAGCCTGGCCGCTCCATCGTCGCAAACGCTGGGGTGACGCTTTACACCGTTGGCTCGATCAAGGAGATCCCTGACATTCGGACTTATGTTGCTGTCGACGGCGGCATGTCGGACAACATCCGCACGTCACTTTATGGCGCACACTACGAGACTCTGATCGCGAACAAGGCCGATCAACCACGTAAGATGGTCGCTACCCTCGCGGGCAAGCACTGCGAGAGCGGAGACATTGTTGTAAACGACGCGCAGCTTCAGTGCCCCGAGGTCGGAGACGTGCTTTGCGTTTGCGCTACAGGGGCTTATTGCCAATCGATGAGCAGCAACTACAACAAGCAGGTTAGGCCCGGCGTAGTCTTTGTTCGCGACGGGCAGTGGCGTTGGTCGGTGCGACGCGAAACATATCAGGATCTCATGCGAACCGACGAAGGCTAGATCTCGGCGCTCGGCGACCTGTGGAAAGTGTGGATACTGTGGAAAAGTCAGAGCAGATTGCCACTTATCGCAACAGGCCGCCTTTGGTCAGGAAGCTAAAATTATTGCTTGCATATTGTGCGCGTACGTCTAATATTTGATTTGCGAGGTCGTTGCACAGTCCAAATGGGCCGAAGCCGCAAGGTGAGGGTTCGCTTGGAGGAATCAGCGGCCTCGTCCTTTTTTGTTGATTTTTCGAAATCGCCGCGGGCCATTACATTGGAGGGCATTAGGTGCGAACAGTCAGAGTTGGCCTGATAGGTCTTGGCACTGTTGGATCTGGTGTCGTTGAGATATTCAGCCGCCACAGGGAAGATTTTGCGCGCAGAGCCGGCGTAGATATCGAGCTGGTTCGATTCGCCGACAGGGACAGCTCAAGCGCCGCGCGACTCGGCCTTGCCGAGAGCTCTTTTACGACAGAGGCTGCCGAAATCGTCGATGATCCCGACATCGATATCGTGGTCGAGCTTATCGGCGGCACGGGTGTAGCCAGAGATATCGTGCTCGGTGCGCTTTCAAAGGGTAAATCAGTTGTTACCGCCAACAAGGCGTTGATGGCCACGCATGGCCAGGAGGTCATGGATGCCGCCGCCCTCAATGGGGTCGACGTTATGTTCGAGGCCAGCGTAGGCGGAGGTATCCCTATTATCTCGCCGCTGAAGCACTGCCTTGTTTCCAACGAGATCACCACCGTCATGGGGATCGTCAACGGCACCACCAACTACATTCTCACGCGCATGGCTATCGATGGAATGGATTACGACAGCGCGCTTGCCGAGGCCCAGGAGTTGGGTTTTGCTGAAAGCGATCCGACGGCTGATGTAGACGGGCATGATTCGGCGGCGAAGATCGCCATCTTGGCGAGCATCGCTTTCAACTCGCGCATTACCCTGGCCGAGGTTTCGGTCGAGGGCATACGCCGCATATCGTCTGCGGATATCGCAATCGCTCATGAGCGCGGCTACGCGATCAAGCTACTGGCGATCGCTCGTCGCATAGACGGCGCTATCGACATCCGGGTGCATCCGGCGATGATACCTCTCGGCCATCCACTGGCAAGCGTGAATGGGGTTTACAACGCGATCTACGTGATAGGCGATGCGGTAGGTGAGACGATGTTCTTCGGCGAGGGCGCGGGGTCGCTTCCGGCGGCCAGCGCAGTGGTAGGCGATATCATCGAGGTCGCCCGGCACATCCAGAGCGGCTGTCTTGGGGTCGTCGGCTGCACGTGTAACGAGCAGTTACCTTTGATAGACAGCGCCGAGCTGGACTTTAGCTACTATGTCCGGATGCGGGTGGCGGACAGGCCCGGGGTACTTGCGGCTGTGGCCGGAGCTTTTGGTGATAACGGCGTTTCTATCGGCTCTGTGATCCAGAAAACTGCCGATGAGAGTGGGGCCGAGATAGTTTACGTGACCCACAAGTCATCGGAGAGAGCCGTCCGGACCGCCCTTGAGCAGATTGATGCTCTCGACTGTGTTGTTAGGCTCGAGACCGTTTTGCGTCTCGAAGATCAGCAGTAGAATATGCCTGTCGTCACCGTCAGGATCCCAGCCACCTCGGCGAATCTTGGACCCGGGTTTGACGCGTTCGGCCTCGCGCTCGGGCTCTATCAGACTTTTTCGGCGGAGCCTGCGGATAGCTGGAGTGTCCATGTCCACGGCGAAGGCGCTCAGCGCTTTCCCCGGGATGGACGCAATCAGGTTGCCCGTGCGATGGCCGAGGTATTCGCGATTGCTCCCGACGCGCCGAAGGCTGCGCGGTTGACGTGCGACAATCAGATCCCGTCGAGTCAGGGACTTGGTTCCTCGGCGGCGGCGATCGTAGGTGGAGTCATGCTTGCGGATGCGCTCTGCGACGCTAGGCTCGGGAAGGACCGACTCTTCGAGATAGCCACAAGGATCGAGGGTCACCCGGACAATGTCGCTGCGGCGATATACGGCGGATTCACGATCGCGTGGAATGACGAATCCGGGCCGAGGTCAGCTCGGATCGAACCGGCTACCGGGATGGCGGTGATCGCAGTGGGTTCGGTAAACCCGCTCTCGACGCGGTCTGCGAGAAAGACGTTGCCTTCCGAGGTGCCTCATAGCGACGCCGCGTTCAACGTCGGCAGGGCCGGGCTGTTGGCGGCCGGCATAGCGCTCGGCAGGGCTGATTTGATCGATGCCGGATCCCACGACAGGCTACATGAGCCTTACCGCCGAGCTGACGTGCCTGATGTAGACGAGGTGGCAGGCGCGCTTCGAGAGGTCGGAGCGCAGGGCGCGGCACTCTCAGGATCCGGGTCCACGGTGATAGGCTTAGTGCTCGACGAAGACGATGATTCTGCTTTTCGCCGAGGCGCAGATGTGGCCAGCCGATTGGCGAATCTGCCGGATAACAGGCTGCCTCCACGCGTGCTTCGCATCGACCGAAGCGGCGCCTCGTTCATCCGCCGGTGAACATGCGTATTGACCTTAGCACCTGAAGTCGGCGAATATATGGCTACACTGAACACAGGATGCCCGGCTTTCTCGGGTAGACCGCACTCACAGAGGAACCTCCCATGAATCAATTAGTTCCGGAAGAGCAAATCACCTCGGTTACCGCAGAGGCGCCACGGAAGTCCTCTGCCTGGAAGTGGGCGGTAGGTGTTTTTGCCGTTCTCACGCTTGGCGCTATCGCTTGTTGTGGGGTGCTGGCGCTGTATATGACGTTTCCGCAGCCTACTACACAACAATCTTGGCTTCCAACCGGAGAGAACATCGCTCTTATTCACATCACAGGGTTTATAGCTGGCACAGGCAATGAGTTTGACGGAGTTGCTACGCCCGAGCGAGTCTTGGAGCAGCTCGATCAGGCTCTCGCTGATCCGACCGTACATGCGATCTTGCTTCGCATCGACTCCTCGGGAGGGACCGTGGCGGCTTCCCAGGAGATTGCCATGGAGGTTGCCAGAGCCTCGGAAGAAAAGCCTGTCGTGGTCAGCGTCGGGGATGTGGCTGCGAGCGGCGCCTACATGATAGCTGCTCAAGCCGACGAAATCGTGGCTAGTCCGACTTCGGCTATAGGTAGCATCGGTGTTATTGCCCAGGTTCCGAATATCGCCGGGCTTCTTGACAAGCTCGGTATAGAGTTCACGGTTTTGACCGCTGGCGATTACAAGGGTGCAGGCAGCCCGATTCGCTCTCTTACGCCTACGGAGACCGCTCTTATCCAGACCGAGGTAGATGTGGCGTATGACGAGTTCATTCGCGTAGTCGCCGAGGGTCGCGATATGACAGAGGATGAGGTCCGTGAGATGGCGACAGGTTTTGCCTGGTCCGCACTTCTGGCGAAGGATATGGGGCTTGTCGACAAGCTGGGCACCTATAACGACGCTGTCGATCGAGCCGCTGAGCTGGGAGGAATCGTGGGCGAGCCTGGAATTGTTACCTACGATGCGATGCAATACGACGCCCTGCTCGACCTGCTCCTGGGTGTCTCTGCTGCGCTGGAGGGCATCGGGTCTTTCCAGCAGATGCTCGCGCATCCTGGCGCACAGCCACTTCCCAGATAGTGTTAGCTGCAGTTACTCCGGTGGAGAGCCTATGAGTGCAACGAAGCCCGTTCGCATTATCCAAATCTCCGACCTGCACTGCGGGTCACGGTACCACATACCCTCCCTGGCTTCACGCGTAATCGACGAGCTCAACGAGGCCAAGCCGGACATGGTCGTCGTCACAGGAGACCTGACCGACGAGGGATTTCGTCAGGAGTTCAAGCAGGCGCATCGCCTGCTATCCCGGCTTGAGTGCCAGAACCGCATGGTTCTTCTCGGCAATCATGATGCGCGAAACGTGGGTGATGAGCATTTTGCCGAGTTCTTTGGGCCTCGGAGCCAGGAGCTTCGGCAGGGCTGTGTGAGAATGCTCGGGATCGACTCGAGTGAGCCGGATCTGGATGCTGGCCGAGTAGGCAGAAATCGCTACAGATGGATCGAGCAGCGCTTTTCTGACTCTGACGAGACCAAGATATTCGCGATGCACCATCACCTGGTGCCGGTTCCAAACACGGGACGCGAGCGAAACATCGTCTACGACGCGGGCGACGTCTTGAAAACCCTCTCACGGTGCGGCACGGATATTGTGCTCTGTGGTCACAAGCACGTTCCGAACATCTGGCGCCTGGAAGGCATGCTTATCGTCAACGCGGGCACCGCTTGTACGCATCGCCTCAGGGGTCGCGTGAGGCCCTGCTACAACATCATTGAGGTGCTCGACGGTTCCCGGGTCAGGATTCTGCTCAAGGAGCCCTACTCCGATCCGGTGCTTATGGCGGATTACCTGGCTCCCGAGAGGCGTCGATTCGGATGGCGGATTGAGGGCTCCGAGGACCTTCCTGCCGAGCAAGACGCAGTGGATGTGGAGACGCCAAGATGATGAGGGCCATAGCGCTCATCGACGGAGAACACTACCCCCCGGTTGTTCGCTTCGCTCTCGACGGCCTCAGGAGTGAGTACGAGGTACTGGCGGCTGTTTTTATCGGCGGCACCGAGAAGGTCGATTTCGAGAAGGGTGGCGATCTTTACGGTTTGCCGGTCGTGTTCGCGGACTCGCCTGAAGCAGGCTTGCGTGAAGCGATAAGAAGGTACGAGCCGGATGTCGCTATCGATCTCTCTGACGAGCCTGTGGTTTCAAGTGCGGACCGCTTCAAGCTGGCCGGCGTCGCGCTTTCGGGCGGGATCGAGTACCGTGGCGCGGACTTCAGCTTCAAGCCACCCGTATCGCGGCACACGACAAGGACTCCAACCCTGGGCCTGATCGGCACCGGAAAGAGGGTCGGCAAGACCGCAATCTCCGGGTATGTGGCTCGTGAGCTTACCGCTTCCGGGAGAGACATCTGCGTTTTGGCTATGGGCCGAGGAGGACCCGCCGAACCAGAGCTCATCTACGGGGAAAAAATCAGGTTGACCACCGAGGATCTGCTAGAACTTGCCAGAAAGGGAGTTCATGCGAGCAGTGACAACTACGAAGACGCGGTGATGAGCCGGGTCACTACGGTTGGCTGCAGGCGCTGCGGCGGCGGAATGGCAGGCGAGACTTTCTTCTCCAACGTCGTGGAGGGTGCGCAACTGGCAGACACACTGGGTAAAGAGCTCATATTCCTGGAGGGCTCAGGCGCAGCAATCCCGCCGGTGCATGCAGACGCGAACATTCTGGTGGTGGGAGCTGGCCGAGGAGTTACTTACGTACGCGATTATTTTGGGCCCTATAGGCTGGGCCTTGCCGATCTCGTCGTTATCGCAACAGCGGAAGACGCTCTGGTTTCTCCCTATGAGGTAGTGGGAATCCTCAAGGCAATCGAAGATATATCTCCCGGCATGCGCTCTATTGCGACCACATTTCGCCCAAAGCCCATCGAGTCGGTTGAGGGAGCCAGGGTGTTCTTCGCGACGACAGCGCCGCCTGAAGTTTTGCCGAATCTTGTCGCCCACCTGGAGTCGGTTCACGGATGCGAGGTAGTAGGCTTCAGCCCCCACCTGTCGAACAGGACTCTCCTTCGGCAGGACATGCGCGCTGCTGAAGGCAGATATGACCTGCTCTTGACCGAGCTCAAGGCTGCTGCCATAGATGTTGTAGCCGCCGTAGGTGAGGAAACCGGCGTACGTACGGTTCTCTGCGACAATGTGCCGATCCCTGTTGATCAAAGCATCAACCTCTCATCTGAGGTGCTAAGGGTTGCCGAGCTCGCCATCGATCGCGGCTTGCAAAGAAATGGATCCGGAGACGATGGCAGAGAATAAGAACATAGTGCTCTCGGACAAGCGCCATGGCTTGCCGTTTTCCAAGGGACTACTTGCGCAATCGTTCATGGCGACAGGACTCGGTCCGGCGAAGGCGTATGCGATAGCGCAAAGTGTGCAGGATGAGCTGACCGCATCAGGCGAGCTTTCAATCACGATGGAGAGGCTTAGGCAGCTGGCGCAAGATTACCTTGAGCGGCTGGCCGGAGAGCAGTACAAGCTCCGTTACCAGCAGCTACACGCCATTTCGAAGATGGACAAGCCGCTGATAGTCATGCTTGGCGGCACGACGGGGGTGGGGAAATCCACTATTGCAACACAGGTGGCCCACAGACTCGGAATTACCAGAATTGTATCTACGGATTCCATTAGGGAGGTAATGCGTGGTATCTTTACCAAAGACCTCATGCCAGCAATCCACGAAAGTGCGTTTAGCGCATGGCAAAGTCTGCGAGTTCCGGTACCACACGGCACCAACCCTGTGATCGTCGGGTTTCGTGAGCAGACAGCGGTAGTGACTACCGGAGTCAAGGCGCTTATTGAGCGCTCCGTACTCGAGGGAGATAGCCTGGTTCTTGAGGGCATACATCTCGTGCCTGGTTACATCGAGCCACGCTACTTCAGGAATGCTCGGGTCGTGCAGTTGGTGATCTCGGTGGAAGACGAAGATTCGCACCGCAGTCACTTTTACATTCGGGAAATTCAGACCGACGGGACACGTCCGTTTGAGCGGTACCGTTCAAATTTCGACAATATTCGATTGCTCGGATATTACATTGAGGATCTGGCTCGCGAGCACGGAACGCCCGTCCTCGCCAGCCATCAACTGGATTTGACCGTTGCCGATGTCCTCGAGCATGTCGTTCGGCTAGCGATAGAGGACGAATACGGCGCGCATCGGTAGGTCTGTCATTGGTGATCTACAAGTAGGAGGGAAGAGAAGTGAAGTTTTTCCTGGATACCGCCAATCTCGAAGAGATTAAGAAGGCGGCAAGCTGGGGAGTGTTGGCGGGAGTTACGACGAACCCGACACTTTACGCTCGCGAGGGCGGTGCGGTCGCGGACTTTCACGCGCACATCGTCAGGATATGCGAGATTGTCGAAGGTCCTGTCTCGGCTGAGGTTATTTCGCTGAATCGCGAAGAGATGGTTGCCGAGGGAGAGGCTCTTGCGGCCTTGCACCCCAATGTGGTTGTCAAGGTGCCGGTGACTCCCGAGGGATTGGCCGCCACGAGGGAGCTTTTCGCGCAAGGCATTGACGTCAACATGACGCTTTGCTTCACTGTGCCCCAGGCCCTGCTTGCGGCACGTGCGGGCGCCGCTTACGTATCGCCATTCATCGGCCGTTTCGATGACATCTCCGAGCACGGCGTAGAGCATCTGGCAAATATCGTGCAGGCTCTGGGCAACTATGACTTTGGGCACAAGGTGGAGGTCATCGCGGCTTCCGTCCGGCACCCCGAGCATGTGCTACAGGCGGCCCTTATCGGCGCCGATATAGCCACTGTGCCGATGGCAACTCTTGAGCGATGCGTTCAGCATCCACTTACCGATCGTGGAATCGCAGCATTCCTCGCTGACTGGGAGAAGGTTGGAAATTGATGAGCGCAAGACCTCGTAAACGCGGACGACGTGGTGGCCCCGGGCATCAGGCGGAACCACCCCGGCCATCTGTTACCAGGGCGGACCTGGAAGCTAAGACAGTAGCCGAGCTAAAGGCGCTGGCGACCGAGTTGTCGCTGGAGACCAAGTCTTTGAAGAAGAAGGCCGATTTTGTCGATGCCGTACTCGAGGCTTCGGTCAAGGTCGAGGGATTCGTAGAGATCAAGGGCGTCCTTGACGTAATGTCGGAGGGCTACGGGTTTATACGCACGAGCGGATATCTGCCGGGCGACACAGACGTCTACTGCTCGATGTCCCAGATCAGACGATCGGATCTGCGGCGTGGAGATATGATCTCAGGTCAGGTCAGACCGCCGAAGGACAACGAGAAGTACTCGGCGTTGCAGCGAGTAGATACAGTAAACGGTGTTCCGGTCGAGGAGTCGCGCTCTAGAAAGCGCTTCGGCGATCTAACCCCGATCTATCCAGATGAGCGCCTTCGCTTGGAGCATGGTCCGCAGTTCATAACCGCAAGGGTCATGGATCTCGTGGCTCCGATCGGCAAAGGACAGCGAGGACTCATCGTTTCGCCACCCAAGGCCGGTAAGACCACCGTGCTAAAGGACATCGCGGCTTCGATTACCGCGAATAATCCAGAGGTTTACCTGATGTGCCTTCTGGTTGACGAGCGCCCTGAAGAGGTAACTGACATGCAGCGCTCAATCAAGGGCGAGGTTGTTTCGTCTACCTTCGATATGCCTAGCGAGAACCATATTGCTGTGGCCGAGCTGCTTATGGAGCGCGCAAAGCGGCTCGTGGAGGCCGGCCAGAACGTTGTCATCTTGCTTGACTCGATAACCCGTCTGGCTCGTGCATACAACCTGGCGACTCCCGCTTCGGGCCGAATACTCTCGGGAGGCGTGGACTCTACAGCTCTCTATCCTCCGAAGCGGTTTTTCGGAGCCGCCCGCAACATCGAAAACGGCGGTTCGCTCACTATATTGGCCACAGCCTTGGTCGATACTGGATCGAAGATGGACGAGGTCATATTCGAGGAGTTCAAGGGCACAGGAAATATGGAGCTGCGGCTCGATCGCTCCATGGCTGACAGGCGCATCTTCCCCGCAATCGATGTCATCGCTTCCGGCACGAGAAAGGAAGAGATGCTTCTCGAGCCAGTCGAGGCGCCATTTGTTTGGGGCTTGCGACGCATACTTCACGGAGTGGACTCGCCGGAGCGCGCGATGGACATGCTGATCAAGGGATTGAAACAGACCAAGAGCAATCAGGAGTTTCTCTCCAAGATGGCCAAGAAAGCCGATGAGAAAAGGCATATGAGCGGCATCGAGCTCTAAGGTAAGGACTCCTCAGACGCAGGCCCCAGCGCGTAGCCTGGCTAGCCACCTGCCACAGGGATATTTGTGTCGACATATCGACTTCGCAGTGTTATTCTGCTTCGGCTGTTTGCATCCGGTCGGAAACCGGGTGCGCTTTTTGAAAGAGGTGACCTTCAGTGCGTCAAGGAATTCATCCTGAGTATACGACCGCTTTGGTTCGTTGCTCGTGCGGCGAGTCGTTCGAGACCCGTTCTACCAAGCCGGAATTGCACGTCGAGCTTTGCTCCTCGTGTCATCCGTTCTACACCGGCAAGCAGAAGTTTGTGGATACCGGTGGAAGGGTTCAGCGCTTCTCAAACAAGTTTGGCAATGCGGCATCCAGCGTATTGCAGAAGGAAGCGGCCGAGCGCGAAGCTCGTCAGAAGGCCGCGCAGGAGGCCCAGCTCAGTGCGAAGGCCGTGCGTGCGGGCAAAGAGGCCCAGCGGGCCGCCAAAGCTGCCCAGTTCGAGACCCGGTCGGCTGTCGATTCCGGCGAGGCCGATGCATCCGAGTCCGCTTCCACCGGCAAAGGCGCCGAATAGCTAGTGCTGGAAGGGCGTTTTGCGCATGGATGTGCGACTGCTGTTTCATACGGCTCAGCCTGAACGCGCGGTCGCAGCCGCAGCCCGTCTGTGCTATGCACCGGTAGGCGCCGCCGAACTACTCGACGAGATGACCGCCGAGGAAGTGAGGCGTGTGCTTCGCACGATCATGACCTCGGGTCACTACTCCGCTCTTGAGCACGCGAGCTATACAGTTGCGATTGAGGGGGTCAGCCGAGCGTTGACCCACCAGCTTGTCAGGCATCGCCTCGCCAGCTACAACCAGCAGTCGCAGCGCTACGTTTCATACAAGGACGAGCCAGTCTTCGTTGTTCCTCCGCAGGTAGAGGCAGACCCGGAAGCTCGCAAGGCGTTTCTCGGCCACTGTACTGCGGCTTTCAGGGCTTACAGGGACCTAATAGAGACCGGCGTTGCTCCGGAGGACGCCCGTTATCTGCTTCCAAACGCGATGGAAACCAAGATCGTTGTGACCATGAACATCCGGGAGCTGTTGCACTTCTTCGAGCTTCGATGCTGCAAGAGGGCACAGTGGGAGATTCGCGGGCTTGCGCTCCGGATGCTGGAGCTGGTCACACCTACAGCGCCCTATGTTTTTCTCGATGCGGGAGCTTCCTGCCGCCGCGGGAAGTGTCGTGAGGGTAAGATGAGCTGCGGCCAGCCGTATGAGAGAGTGCAAAGGGATGACTGAAGAACAGATACAGGGAAAAATCGCTCACACACACATCGGCGGCCAAGCGGTCATTGAGGGTGTGATGATGCGCGGCAAGAAGAATTGGGCGGTTGCGGTACGCGTGGCGGACGGGTCGATCCACGTCGAGGACCACGACCTCAAAACCGCTGTTGACGAGCATCGCTGGCTTGGGCGGCCGCTAATACGTGGAATCTGGGGCTTTTACGAAACCATGGTCCTGGCGATGAAGGCATTTCACGTTTCCAGCACTCTGGCCGGAGATACCGAAGAGGAGCGCCTGGATGTCAAGGAGATAGCTTTGGCTATGGCTCTTGGTATTGGAATGGCCATCGCACTGTTCGTGATAGTGCCGGCGGCGATCACCAACTGGGCGGTGGGTCCTATCACGGAGCGGACGTTTATCTGGAACTTTGTGGACGGCGTATTGCAGATAATCGCGTTTCTGATCTACATCGTCGTGATTAGCCGGATGCGCGAAATCCAGCGACTCTTTGGTTATCACGGGGCGGAGCACAAGACCATCCATGCCTATGAGAGAGGTCTTCCGCTCGATGCAACGATCATTCGGAATCATCCAACACAGCATGTCAGGTGTGGTACATCGTTTTTGCTGATGGTGATGATAGTCGCACTCTTCGTCTATTCTGTACTGCCGATGAGAGCGATCATCGAGTTCGTTGGGGTGGAGGGTCGCTTCCTCGAGCTGTTCGTAACCATCGTCGTGCGTCTTATGTTTCTGCCGTTGATCGCCGGTGCAGCGTATGAGGTGATCAAGTGGGCGGGGAATCACTCCGGGCACCCTATCGTTCAGGTGCTGATGGCCCCGGGGCTATTGTTGCAGCGTCTGACAACACGTGAGCCCGACGAGGAGATGATCGAGGTGGCAGTGGCAGCCATGGAGCGGGTGATCGCGCGCGAAAAGGGGCTTGCGGCTTGACATCGCTGATCGATCGCCTCAAACCAAGGGCAAGCGCCCGCGCTCAGCTGGTGATGGCCATGGCTGTATGGACCAGCGCAGCCCTGATTTTGGGAGCGCGCGGCGTTTATTGGGTACCCCTAGAGATCAAGTGGCTGCCGTGGGTGATCATCGCTGCCGCTCTCGGCTGGCTCAAGTCGGGACTCCTCCTGGAGCCAGTGGCCCGACGTATAGCTTCGCGTATCATTGAGCGGGGTCGCGACCGGTGCGCCGGTGGGTTTTTCGCGTGGCAATCCTGGTTGATGGTGTTGACGATGGTGGCAGCTGGGCATGCCCTGAGATTGACAGCGATATCTCGCCCAATCTTGGGGTTGGTGTATATATTGATTTCAGTGGCGTTGATCTTCGCGATCAGAGTTTACTGGCAAGCGATTCGAGCCGAGTAGAAGGATCCATGATATATGCTTGAGAGATTGGAACAGATAGTACAAAGCTTTTCGGAGCTCACAGAGCGCCTGAGCAGCCCGGAGGTTACTTCGGACCAGAAGGAGTATGCGCGGTTGGCCAAGGAGCACAGGTCGCTGCTGCCATTGGCCGAGAAATCCACGGAATACTTGGAGAATCTCAATAGGCTGGCGCAGGCAAAAGACGTGTTGGCCACAGAAAGCGATGTCGAAATCAAGGAGATGGCGTCCGAGGAGATCGGCATGATCGAAGATGCCCTTCCCGCGCTCGAAGATGAGCTCAAGGTTATGTTGCTTCCAGGTGACCCCGATGACGAGAAGGACATCATCGTGGAGATTCGCGCCGGTGCCGGCGGCGACGAGGCGGCCATCTTCGCGGGAGACCTTTACAGGATGTACACCCGCTACGCCGAGGCTCAACGTTGGGCTGTCGAGGAGATCGACGCAAGCGTAAGTGATACGGGGGGCTTCAAGGACGTCTCCTTCCGCATACGTGGCGATCGGGTTTACTCGAAGATGAAATTCGAGTCCGGAGTTCACAGGGTGCAAAGAGTGCCCGCGACCGAGTCCCAGGGGCGTATACACACCTCGACAGCCACAGTCGCGGTGCTCCCGGAGGCCGAAGATGTTGAGATTGAGATCAACGCCAGCGATCTGCGTATAGATGTGTATCGAAGCAGCGGTCCGGGCGGACAGTCCGTCAACACCACGGATTCGGCGGTTCGCATCACACATCTGCCCTCCGGCCTTGTCGTGCAATCCCAAAACCAGAAGTCGCAGCTACAAAATCGTGAGGCTGCGATGAGGGTACTCCGCGCGCGTTTGCATCAGGCCGAAGTCGAGAGGCAGCACGAGGAGTTGGGCACCAGGCGCAGAAGCCAGATCGGCTCGGGCGACAGATCCGAGAAGATTCGTACGTATAACTACCCTCAGGATCGCATTACCGACCATCGCATCGGGCTGACTGTGCATAACATCCCCGCGGTCATGGCCGGGGAGATCGAGCAGCTGGTCGGCAACCTCGTAGCGGCCGATCGAGCCGAGCGGCTTTCGGGAGTCGGCTAGCCTATGGTGGTGGCGTCGTGGTAACGGCAGATCAGCCGTGGACTCTAAAGGCGGCCCTCGATTGGATTGTGGATTTCCTCGCCGATAAAGGTGACGCAACCCCGCGTCGTAGTGCCGAGTGGATAATGTCGGCCGTGACCAACCTCTCGCGCCTTGAGCTGTACGCGTATTTTGACAGGCCGCTAACTATGGAGGAGAGATCGGCGCTGCGCACTGCCGTCAGAGAGAGGGCAGAGGGAAAGCCGCTTCAATATGTGACCGGTGAGATGCCTTTTCGGCGCATAGTCCTGAAAGTGGAGAGCGGCATATTTGTTCCTCGGCCGGAAACAGAGATACTCGTCGAGGAAGCGCTCGAGTTCTTGAGGTTGAATGGGGGCGATTCTCCAGTTGTGATTGACCTGTGCACGGGATCGGGATGCGTTGGCTGCTCGGTGGCGCACGAGCTACCGCAGGCTTCGGTCTTCGCTGTCGATATATCGCAGGATGCAGTTCGGGTCGCGCGTGAGAACGCAACTCGTCTCGGCCTGGCCGATAGGGTCGAGGTCTTTCTCGGCGACCTTACGCAGCCGCTGCCTAAATCTTTGGAGGGCAGGGTGGATGTAATACTGGCGAATCCTCCATACATTCCGACCCTGGATCTGCCGCACTTGCCAGGGGAGGTGCGGGAGTTCGAGCCCGCACTGGCGCTGGATGGCGGGAGCGACGGCCTTGTCGTGGCGCGGCGCATTATCGCCGAATCACTCAGTTGGTTGCGTCCAGGCGGACTGCTCGCGATGGAGCTTGATGAGGGAAGGGTCAAAGAGGCTATCTGCGCTATGGATAAATACTACGAAGAGAGTAGAATTCGAAGTGACCTCGCCGGGCGTGATCGTATAGCGGTCGGCTTTCTTCGGCGGGATGTGGACTCAAAGGCAGGCGACGAACGGAGGCGATTGTCATGAGCAAGGTTTTTCGCGTAGACCCGGAGAATCCTTCGGCGGAGATAATGAATCTCGCCGCTTCGGTACTCAGAGGCGGCGGGATTGTTGTTTTTCCGACCGAAACTGTTTACGGGATTGGCGCTTTGGCGCACTCGTGCTTCGGGCCACATGAGATTTTCGATATCAAGGTTCGTCCGCTCGACAAGTTTCTGCCTTGGCTGGTCGAGAACGACGATGCACTGCTGGACACCTACGGTATAGATGTGCCCGATTACGCACACGTTCTTGCGAAAACGTTTTGGCCCGGCGCTTTGACGCTGGTTGTGAAAGCCTCCGATAGAGTAGGTAAGGATTTTCGCGCTGCCGACGGCACCGTGGCGCTCAGGAGCCCTGATCACAAGGTGGTCATGGACTTGATACAGGCTTCAGGCGGCCCGCTCATCGCCACGAGCGCGAACACGAGCGGTGTGCCGGCCCCTCATGATTTCGACGCGATCGAGGAGAGGATAATCGCGGCGGCCGACATTGTTTTAGATGGCGGCGAGACGTTGCACCAGCAGCCCTCCACTACAGTTGATTGCACCGGCCCGACTCCAGTCATCTTGCGTGAGGGAGCGATCGCCGCCGAGCAGATCGAATCAGTTTTGCAAGCCGGAGGGGTGGCCGAGTGATGCGGGTGGCGATAGGTAGCGATCATGCGGGCTTCGACCAGAAGGAGCGTCTGAAGGGGCGTCTCGAGGCCAAAGGTTACGAAATCGTGGATTTCGGAACTGATTCCGCCGAGGAGTCTGTGGACTATCCGGACTTTGCCGAGCTGGTCGCTGACGCTGTGGCCGCTGGCGCTGTCGATAGGGGAGTTCTTGTTTGCGGCACCGGCATCGGTATGGCGATGGCAGCCAACAAAATCGACGGAGTCCGGGCCGCTAATGTGACTGACCCGGCGCTTGCGCGCCTGGCCAGAGAACACAATAACGCAAACGTGATCGCGCTATCCGGCCGTTTTGTCTCCGAGAAGACCAACGAGGAGATAGTCGATGCGTTTCTCGGCACGGATTTTCTTGGCGATCGTCACACCCGGCGAGTCGAAAAGATTGATAGACTTCACGGGAGCGCTCGATGAGCGTAAGCCGCAATACAGGTGGACGTTACTTGAAGAATTGGAGTAATAGCGAATGACATTGAGGTATATTGCCGCTCAGGATCCGGAGGTAGCCGCCGCAATCGAAGGTGAGCTTGCCAGGCAACGCGGGACGATCGAGTTGATCGCCAGTGAGAACTTCGTTTCGATGGCTGTACTCGAAGCCGCGGGCACGGTTCTTACCAACAAGTACGCTGAAGGCTTGCCGGGCAGACGCTACTACGGAGGCTGCGAGGAGGTTGACATCGTAGAGACCCTCGCCCGCGATAGGGCGATGGCATTGTTCGGGGCCGAGCACGCCAACGTTCAGCCGCACGCCGGTGCGCAGGCAAATCTCGCCGCTTTCTATGCATTTCTCAATCCCGGAGACACTGTATTGGGTATGAACCTCGCAATGGGAGGTCACCTGACCCACGGATCCAAAGTCAACTTTTCCGGCAAGTGGTTCAATGTGGCGCCCTACGGATTGCTTCCGGAAAGTGAGACCATAGACTACGGCGAGGTGGAGCGCCTCGCCAGGCAACACAAGCCCAGGATGATAATCGCCGGTGCCAGCGCCTACCCCAGGGTTATCGATTTTGAGCGCTTTGCTTCGATCGCGCACAGCGTCGGCGCGGTGCTGATGGTCGATATGGCGCACATCGCGGGGCTGGTCGCCACAGGAGCCCATCCGTCACCGGTTCCACACGCAGATGTCGTGACGTCAACCTCGCACAAGACGTTGCGTGGCCCACGCGCAGGGTTCATCCTGTGCAAGGAGGAGCATGCCGCGATCATCGACAAGGCGGTATTCCCGGGACTGCAAGGTGGCCCACTCGAGCACATCATCGCGGCCAAGGCCGTTGCTTTTAGAGAAGCCATGCAGCCAGAGTTCAAGCGCTACATTGAGCAGGTTGTCGTCAACGCGCGCGCTATGGGCGAGGCGATGGCGGCTGGAGGACTTAGGCTTGTCAGCGGCGGGACCGACAACCACCTGCTCCTGGTAGACCTTCGTCCCGCGTCGATCACAGGCAAAGACGCCGAGGCCCTGCTGGAAGAGGTCGGGTTCACGGTGAACAAGAACGCGATCCCTAACGATCCGGAAAGCCCGTTCGTCACCAGTGGTATACGCGTGGGTTCAGCGGCTATGACGACTCGTGGTTTCTCGGAAGACGAGGCTCGTATCGTCGGGCGGTTGATCGCGGCCACAATCTTCGAGCGTGAAAACCCGGTTCGCCTTGCCGAGGTCTCGGAGCAGGTAAAACAGTTGTTGGCGGCACACCCCCTTTATCCGGAGTTGTGAGCTTCGATTCCGGCCGGCCGAAAAGATCGATCAGAGATGCGAAGTTGAGGAGCTTGTATGGGTCCAAAGATCGCGAACCATCCGAATGTCTTTGTGCTCGATCACCCTCTGATTCAGCACAAGCTGACGATACTGAGGGATGAGGACACCGGCGCCAAGGAGTTTCGCGAGCTTGTGAAGGAGCTGTCTCTGCTCATCACTTTCGAGGCCACCCGGAACTTTCATCTTGCCGAGACAACTGTAAAAACACCTGTCGCCGAGACGACGAGCTATGTGCTCGTCGGGAAAAAGGTCGCGGTGATCCCGATACTTCGCGCCGGCCTCGGCATGGTAGAAGCGGTCCTGGAGCTTATACCCGCTGCCAAAGTCGGGCATATCGGCTTATATCGCGACCCTGAGACTCTGGCGCCGGTCGAGTATTACTGCAAGCTGCCGGAAGATATCGGCGAACGCGATATCCTGATTGTCGATCCGATGCTGGCTACGGGCGGATCCGCCTCGGCAGCTGTCAAGTTCCTAAGGGGAAAAGGCGCACGCGAGATCAATCTGATCTGCCTGATCGCCGCCCCAGAAGGGATCGAAGAGGTCGTGAACTCGTGCGAGAACGTCAAGGTGTATGTCGCCGCAATCGACAGTCATCTCAACGAGCACGGCTACATCGTTCCGGGCTTAGGTGACGCTGGCGATCGCATGTTCGGAACCAAGTGACAAGCGCCTAGGAGGCCTTTTGCCGATGACCCGTCCGTCGTGGGATGAATACTTCATGGGGATTGCCACCCAAGCTTCGTTGCGTTCAACGTGCCTGAGGCGCCGCACTGGAGCGGTGCTCGTCAAGGAAAAACGCATCCTTGCGACGGGCTACAATGGGCCACCGGCTGGAGTTGCCCACTGCGAACAGGCTGGCTGTATCCGCGCTGAACGTGAGATCGCCAGCGGTCAAAATCACGAGCTTTGCCGAGGGATACACGCCGAGCAAAACGGCGTCATACAAGCCGCGCGATATGGCATCCCGATCGAAGGTGCCATCTTGTACTCAACCCACCAGCCATGTGTGCTGTGTGCGAAGATTCTGGTAAACGCCGGTGTTGCCGAGATAGTTTTTCGCGAGCCCTACCCCGATGATCTTTCGGTTGAGATGCTCGACGAGGCTGGCGTGCGAATGCGTGTTGTTGCCGAAGAGGGCAGTGAGCAAGCTTGAACCTCATGCACTACATGATCATTCTTGCGGTTTCAGCAGTCGTTACCTTGGTGGCAACGCCGCTTGTGAGGTCTGCCTCCCTGCGCCTGGGGTTAGTTGATGTGCCGTGCGGGCGCAAGGTGCACACGAAACATATATCGCGGCTGGGGGGAGTTGCAATCTTTGCCGGATTTTCGGCAGCGATCGCGCTTCAGCTTGCAGGTGAAGTATGGTTCGGCTGGCCACAGTTGATTCTGGCCCAGGGCTTTCAAGTTTTTGGAGTGCTCGGCGGCTTGCTCGCGATCTTCATTATTGGAGTTATCGATGACGTCGTCGGTCTCAGCCCCGCATACAAGCTTCTTGGGCAGGCCTTTGCCGCAAGTATCGTTATCGCGGCGGGCGTAAGGATTGATTTTATAGGTAACCCAGCCGGCGGGGGACTCATCGCGTTAGGGCTTCTCGGCGTTCCGCTCACGCTTGTGTATATTGTGGGATTCACCAATGTCATCAACCTGATCGATGGATTGGACGGCCTGGCCGCCGGGGTCTCGGCTATAGGCGCAATCAGCTTTCTGGTGATTGCGATTCACACCAATCAGTTCGCCGCCGCTGCCTTGGCCGCTGCTTTGATCGGAGCATGTATAGGATTCCTTCGCTACAACTTCAATCCCGCGAGCATCTTTATGGGAGACTCCGGGGCGATGTTTCTCGGCCTGGCGCTCGCCGGAATCTCTATTTTGGGAGTGATGAAGTCGGTCGCTGCGATAGCGTTGGCGGTTCCCCTGCTCATCATCGGTGTGCCGATATTCGATACGATTGTTGCTATCATTCGCCGGATCAGACATCAAAGGCCTATTCAGGAAGCGGATAGGGGACACATTCATCACCGGTTACTTGGTCGGGGTTTTGATCAGAGGCAAACGGTGCTCATTATCTATCTGTGGTCCGCCGCTCTAGCGGTGGGGGGTTATGCCATGCTCTATGCGCCTACCGCAATCAAGCTTGCAACCTTTTTGCTGCTAGCTACTCTTTCTGGAGTTATGGCCTATTGGCTCGGACTTTTTGAGGCTGCTCACCACCACGTTGAGGATGAGTCTTTCGAGGAGAAGGGGGCCGCGGACTGACCATGAAATGCTTATCTCAGGTATGGTCTTGCACCGCGGTGAGAAATTTGTGAGACTGTCCCTTGTTCGCGGTGAGTACTTAATGTACGATTATCCCGCTTTCATCGACCCGCTGATGGCTAGCTGATGGCCTCACGATATCCGATGTGCTGTCGTGCTGGAATCATCGTTGCGGGTTTTACTGTTGCAAGCAAGGCTGGTGGGCTAAACAATCGGAGGGATGAGGTCCTGTTTGTGACGCTTGGGGATAGTGTCGATGCGTTCATGAACCATAGGCTCGTTGCATTGACGCTTGGTGCCGGCATCGGTGTTGTCATGCTCTTTGTCTCTCGCTTTAGCGCAAAGGCTATGACCCCCGATTCGCCGAATGCGGGACTTGCCGTCATGGCTATTTCGCTGGTTTTGAGGCTTCTTGCTGTTGCGGCGTCACTTCTTGCCTATAGACATTTCTTTCCGGAGGCGTTTGTTGTTTTTGCCATAGGTTTGGCGAGTGGCTTTATGTTTATGTTTACGGTTGAGTTACTCAAGTACGGAGGGGTTTTCGCCAAGGCTCGTCGATGGAGGAAGGAGTAGCGTGGAAGGTTTAGCTGAAAAACTTGCATCCATGTTACACAAATACTCAGTGAGACCGTTCAGTGATGCTTATGGTTCGGTTGCGCCTGGGGACCCGTTTGTCTTTACTAACTACACCTTTTTTATGGTGATAGCGGCCGTCGCCACGTTGGCGTTTTTTGTCGTTGCGGCAAAAAATCCGACACTTGTGCCTAAGGGCATCGGAAATCTCGCGGAGGCCGGAGTAGAGTTCATCCAGGGGATATGCGTTGACGCCATGGGAAAGGAGGGGAAAAAGTTCGTGCCTTTTGTAGGCACTCTGTTCTTCTTTATCCTGTTCGCCAACGTATTGGGTATGACACCAGGCACTCTACCTGCCAGTGGAACGATAGGCATTACAGCCGCCTGGGGTATATCAGTGTTCTTGCTCTATAACTACATAGGCTTCAAGAAGCATGGGTTTATCGGGTACCTGAAGAGCTTTATTCCATCAGGCATTCGTCAGATGAGTCCCGCACCGCGCCTCATCCTAGGTACTTTCATGTTCGCTCTCGAGCTTATCGGTCACTTTCTCCGGCCGCTTACGTTGGCATTGCGTCTCTATGCAAACGTTTTTGCCGGTGGTTTGATTTTGGGCATGTTTGGCATATTCATGATCTTGAGCCTGAGCGAGATATCTGCCCTCGGGGTCGTTAGTGCCGGCTTCAGCTTGATAATGCTGGTGATAATGTATGCCTTCAAGTTGTTTGTCTCGATGATCCAGGCGTACATTTTTGCAATCCTGACCTCTGTATACATCGGCGGTGCCTTGCACGCCGATGAGCACTAGGTCGGTTTATCGTGTAAGGAATAGGCGTTTCAGTGTTTGATGTTGTGGTTGCAGACCAGATGGTCTCGAAGTCAAAGGAGGAGTAATTGTGGAAGGTTTGAACGTATTGGGTGCTGGTTTGATGTACGGCCTGGCCGCCATCGGTACCACTCTTGCTATAGGCATGATTGGGAGCAAGACTGTTGAGTCGATGGCACGTCAGCCCGAAATAGCCGGCAAACTTCAGACCACGATGTTCATTGCGGTTGCTTTCGCCGAGGCGATAGGTCTCCTCGGTTTCGTTCTGGCTCTGATCCTCAGCGCAGCTTAGGGCGCACGTCGGAAAAGTTGGAGGTACTCGAGCCATGTTCGAGGAATTTGCATTTGCGGCAGAGGTAGGGGCTGAGGGCGGTTCGACGATCTCCGTCGTTCCTAGCCTGTCTGAGATGTGGCCTTCCCTTGTCGCGTTCATAATCCTGTTCGTGCTTCTGAAGAAGGTGGCATTTGCTCCTATCACCGGAATGCTTCAAAAGCGTGCCGACACCATAAAGGAGTCGCTGGAGAAGGCCGAGGAGACTAAGGTCGAGGCGGAGCGTCTGCTTGAGGAGTACAAGGTTCAACTGGCAGAGGCCAGGAGTGAGTCCGCGAGACTCGTTGAGCACAGCCGTAAGATGGCTGAGTCCATGAAGGACGACATTGTAGCCAAGGCCAACGATGAGGCCGCTCAGATAGTCGCGCGAGCTCGCGAGGCTATTGAGGCCGAGAAGCAGGCGGCTATGGCGGATCTTCAAGCCCAAGTGGCGGATATATCGGTCTCCGTTGCCGGTAAGCTAATCGGCCAGAAGCTCTCCCCCGCAGATCATGCGAAGTTGATCGAAAGGTACGTTTCGGAGGTGGGACGCTTCAATGACAACTAGCGGAGTCATCAGGGCCTATGCAAGGGCTCTATTCGACCTCGCCAGCGCCTCAGATGCAGTGGACGATGCTGACCGCAGCATGAAGGCGGTCACGGAGACCGTGCAAGGCAGCGCGGAGTTGCGGGAAGTGCTTGTGGACGACTCGGTGCCCGGTAGCAAGAAACGTGAAATCATCGCGGATCTCTTTTCCGGGGCGGACTCTCCTGAGGCAATAGCTATTGCTGCTTTGGTCATAGAGCGCGGCTCTGTCCGGCAGCTTGCTGAGGTCTACGCCGCCTTTAGCGAGATAGCCGAGGCGGAGCGCGGCATCGTTGTCGCGGAGGTCATCACGGCAGTTCCCATTACAGATTCGACCCGTGAGCTGCTAAAAGACAAGCTTTCGGCTGCGCTCGGCAAGCCTGTGTCGCTGCGCGAGAATATAGATGATTCAATTTTGGGCGGTATCCGCATTAATGTGGCGGGCCGGGTACTCGATGGTACCTTGCTCTCCCAACTGGATGAGATGCGCGCCGTTCTTTCTAGAGCACCTCAGGGAGGTGAGGCGTAAGTGGTAGAGATCAGCTCAAATGCAATAGCCGAGGTTCTCAAGAAGCAACTCGAGTCATTCCGGCCCGAGCTTGATGTCCGCGAAGTCGGCGAAGTCTTGCAAGTTGGCGATGGAATCGCCACAGTTGACGGCCTTAAGGGCGCGATGGCGGGCGAGCTTCTGGAGTTTTCGGGAGCGGGCGGCACCGTGCTCGGTATGGCGCTGAACCTGGATGAAACCAAGATAGGCGCCGTGCTGCTCGGAGATATAACCGCTATCGGTGCGAACGATACGGTAAGGACTACTGGCCGCGTGGTTGAGGTGCCGTCCGGAAAGGCGATGCTCGGTCGGATCGTCAACCCGCTGGGTATTCCCATCGACGGGAAAGGGCCGATCGCCGCTGAAGGGCATCGCCCAGTGGAGTTTCGCGCCCCTGGTGTCGTTGAGCGCAAGCCCGTTCACGAACCTATGCAGACCGGAATTATGGCTATCGATGCCATGATCCCAATCGGGCGTGGACAGCGCGAGCTTATTATCGGCGACCGCCAGACCGGCAAGACCGCCGTGGCTGTCGACACGATTATCAATCAGAGGGGCAAGGACGTAATCTGTATCTATGTGGCTATAGGTCAGAAGGCTTCCACTGTCGCGGGTGTCGTCGAGACGCTTGCCGAGCACGATGCCATGGACTACACGGTTGTGGTGGCCGCAAACGCCTCGGATCCCGCACCTCTGCAGTACATCGCGCCTATGGCCGGCTGTGCCATCGGCGAGTACTTCATGTATAACGGCGAGGACGGTAAGCCGGCTGGCAAGGATAACCCCGGTCGTCACGTTTTGTGTATCTATGACGACCTTTCCAAGCAGGCCGTAGCTTACAGGCAGATGTCTTTGACTCTCCGTCGTCCTCCGGGTCGTGAAGCTTATCCAGGTGATATCTTCTACCTGCACAGTCGTCTGCTGGAGCGGGCGGTAAAGCTAAACGACGATAATGGAGCAGGCTCCCTGACGGCACTGCCTGTCATTGAGACGCAGGCGGGTGACGTTTCCGCGTACATCCCGACCAATGTTATCTCCATCACCGACGGACAGATATTTTTGCAGTCCGACCTGTTTTTCCAGGGGATTCGGCCCGCGATCAACGTCGGTATCTCGGTATCCCGAGTTGGAGGTAACGCGCAGATCAAGGCAATGAAGCAGGTAGCTGGTTCATTGAGGCTGGATCTAGCTTCTTACCGGGAGCTGGCCGCGTTCGCTCAATTCGGCTCGGATCTCGACAAGGCAACCCAGTCCACACTGAACCGTGGGGCGCGTCTGGTGGAGCTCCTCAAGCAGGGTCAATATGTCCCATACCCTGTTGAGCGGCAGGTAATCGCGATTTTTGCGGGAACCAAAGGCTACCTCGACGATGTACCGGTGGAGCGCGTTCTTGCCTTCAGGGACGGACTCATCGACTTCGTTCAGTCAGTTCATCCCGAGATAGGACAGTCCATAGTTTCGGAAGGCCTACTCTCCGAGGAGACCTCCGCGAAGCTGGGGAAGGCCATTGAAGAGTTCAAGGCCCAGTTCTTGGCTGGAAGCTAGGGGCTGATATGCCAAACCTTCGCGATATCAAGAAGCGCATCGTCAGCGTGCACTCCACCCGCCAGATCACGCGCACCATGGAGATGGTGGCTACCGCCAAGATCAAGAAGGCACAGGAGCGCATTGAAGCGGCAAGGCCATATGCACTTTCGATGATGGAAGTATTGGGTAATGTCGCTCGGTACGCGAAAGATGTTGAGCATCCCCTGTTGGTGGTGCGCGAGGAGACTCAGAAAGTGGCAGTGATAGCCGTTGCCTCGGATCGTGGACTGGCGGGCGCGCTCAATAGCAACATCCTTCGGATGACCGAAAAGTTCATTGCGGAGAAACGGGCCCAGGGGGTTCCGGTAGACCTCATTACCGTAGGCAAAAAAGCGGGAGCGTACTTCCGCTACAGGGGAATCGAGCCTGCGGCGGCTTATCGCGATATCTCGGACAAGCCAACGTTCCTGGACGCCAAGTCGATCGCCTCACATGTGGTTCCTGCATACTCGGCAGGTGAGCTCGATGAAGTTGTTATCATCTTTAACCGCTTCAAAAATGTTGCGGAGCAGATACCCGAAGAGCACCGGCTACTTCCCGTGAGGGCGACGCTCCTCGAGGAAGTCGCTGAGGGCTCGGACGTTAGAGCCGAGTATATATTTGAACCCGATGCGCGTTCGGTTTTGGAGAACCTGTTGCCGACATACATTGAGACACTTATCTATCGAGCATTGATGGAATCGGCCGCCTCGGAGCACGGGGCACGCCGTAAAGCCATGAAGTCTGCGACTGACAACGCCAGCGACATGATCGGTAGCCTTACGCGCTCGTACAACAGGGCCCGTCAGGCCGCGATCACCACGGAGATCGCTGAAATCGTCGGTGGCGCGGCGGCCCTGGAAGATTAGATGAAAACGAAAGTGGAGGACACGCCCATGAATGTTGGACGTATCGTTCGTGTGGTCGGTCCGGTCCTGGACGTAGAGTTCCCGGCCGATTCGATCCCGGCGATCTATCATGCGTTGAAAGTGGATGCACAAACACCGATCGGCCATGTAAGTGTCGTGGCCGAAGTGCAGCAGCATCTCCCGGGCAACCAGGTACGCGCGGTGGCGATGTCTTCCACCGATGGCCTGCAGCGCGGCATCGAAGCGGTGGATACCGGCGCGCCGATGCAGATGCCCGTGGGTCCATCGACTCTTGGCCGCATCTGGAACGTGGTTGGTGAGCCCATCGACGGCAAACCGATGCCCGAGGTAGAGGACTACTACCCGATCCACCGTCCGGCACCGGCCTTCGATGACCTCGAGCCCAAGACCGAGATTTTCGAGACAGGGATCAAGGTCGTGGACCTGCTAGAGCCCTACATCAAAGGTGGTAAAACCGGCTTGTTTGGTGGTGCTGGTGTTGGTAAGACCGTTATTATCATGGAGCTGATCAACAACCTTGCGCAGGCTCACGGCGGTACATCCGTGTTCACTGGCGTTGGTGAGCGCACCCGTGAAGGAACCGATCTTTGGCTTGAGATGAGCGAGTCGGGAGTCATCGAGAAGACCGCGTTGATCTACGGTCAGATGAACGAGCCTCCGGGAGCTCGCTTGCGTGTCGGGCTTGCCGGACTGACATCCGCCGAGTACTTCCGTGATCAGGGCCAGGATGTCCTGCTCTTTATCGACAACATCTTCCGGTTTACGCAGGCCGGCTCCGAGGTCTCCGCGCTTCTCGGCAGGATGCCTTCTGCGGTAGGCTATCAGCCCACCTTGGCCACGGAGATGGGTGATCTGCAGGAGCGTATCACCTCGACTAAGACAGGCTCTATCACTTCGGTGCAGGCGATCTATGTTCCTGCGGATGACCTTACCGACCCTGCTCCCGCAACGGCCTTTACCCACCTTGACGCTACGACAGTACTCTCCCGCTCCATTGCGGAGCTCGGAATCTATCCGGCCGTCGATCCTCTGGCAAGCACATCGAGGGCACTGACTCCCGACGTGGTTGGAGCCGAGCACTATCGCGTGGCTCGTGAGGTTCAAAGGGTGCTTCAGCGCTACAAAGATCTGCAGGACATCATTGCGATTCTCGGAATGGACGAGCTATCCGAGGAGGACAAGCTCACTGTGGCGCGCGCAAGAAAGATGCAGCAGTTCCTCTCACAGCCATTCTTCGTTGCCGAGCAATTCACCGGAATGGCCGGCAAGTATGTTAAACTCGAGGACACTATTCGGGGCTTTGACATGATAGCCAAGGGCGAGTGCGACGATATCCCGGAGCAGGCATTTCGTTATGTTGGCGGGATAGAAGAGGTTTTTGAAGCTGCCGAGAAAATGAAGGCTACGGCCTGACGGGGAGGCGCAATGGAACGTACTCTCCTATGTGAGATTGTCACCCCGGAGCGGATCGTCTACGCCGGCGAGGTGAGAATGGTTATAGTGCCGACCATCGACGGTGAGATCGGCATATTGCCGCTGCATGCCCCTCTTGTCAGTGCGCTCAAGCCCGGCGAGATTAGGCTTCGTTACCCTAACGATGATGTTGAGTGGTTCGCTGTTTCGGGCGGCTACATACAGGTCTATAACGACAAGGTTATTATCCTTGCGGACCAGGCGATTCTGGCTTCTCAGATCGATGTAGATCACGTTCGACAAAGCCTAGAATTCACACAGCGTCGCCTTGATGAGCTGCCGGAGGCAGGCTCGCTCGAGTTTGACTCCTGCCAAGGTGACCTGAAGTGGTGTCAGCTACAGATTGATGTTGGTCGTAAGCAGCGCAGTTAGTGTAATTTTGGTGAAGATTGCTTAAGTAGCGACCAATCGGGTCGCTACTTTCGTATAATGAAGAGTGCAGACTAATTAATTTGCTATTTGCACGCAACCAGGAGAATGGAATCCGATGGCTCGAATACTGTTTGTAGCTCCTCCCTACCGATGCTGGGGAGTTCAAGTTATCGGTACCTGGCCACCCTTGCAGCTTGCATACATTGCGGGTGTTGCGTTGGACTCTGGTCATGAGGCTCGAATACTGGATGCGATGAACAAGGGCTACACCTTCGATGATGTCAAAAGGGAGATCGAAGGCTATCGCCCGGACTTTGTTATTACCCTCGACTACCTTCCTGTCTCCGGAGCCATCAGCACAGCGAGCGTTCCGGCAGCGCTTCAGACGTTAGCCATAGCCAAAGAGGTAAACCCCGAGGTGGTCACACTCATCGGCGGCCCTCATCCAACCTTTATGTATGAGGAGATATTTGCCGATCCCGACAATCGTGTGGACTTTGTCTTGCGCGGGGAGCTCGAAGAAACGTTTCGCGAGCTTATTCCAGCGGTCATCGAGGGTCGCTACGCCGAGGTTGCCGGTATCGCATATCGTGATGGCGACGGAGTGGTTGCTACGCAGATGCGGCCGCATATAGCTGACCTGGATACGCTGTCGCCGGCGTGGCATCTTCTGGATTGGAACGACTATCACTACAACATCGACCCCTGGGGTCGCATGGCTTCTATATTGACGACTCGGGGTTGCATGATGGCATGCTCCTTCTGCTCCCACAAGATGTTTTGGAGAGACGATTGGCGTGCGCGGGATCCCGAGAAGGTCGTCGATGAGATACGCCATCTCGTCGACGAGTACAAAGTCGAGTTCATCACGTTGATCGATCCTTACCCGACGCACGACAGGGAGCGGTGGGAAAGGCAGCTCGACTTGATTATCGAAGCCAAGATAGATGTGCACCTTCTTATGGAGACTCGTGTAGAAGATATCATCCGGGATGAGGACATCCTTCACAAATACTGTGAAGCAGGGATCATCCACATGTACCTTGGCGCGGAAAGCAGCTCCGATGAGATGCTTGCCAGCCTGAATAAGGGCACAGACGTGGATATGAACAAAAAAGCGATAGACTTGCTGCGCGAGCATGACATAATGACCGAGGCGTCGTTCATGATCGGCTTTCCGAATGAGACTCTGGAGAGCATAGACAAGACGGTGGCCGAAGCTATGCGGTTGAATCCGGATATCGCCGTCTTTCCGGTGATCACGCCTATGCCATTTACCAAGTTGCATGAAGACACAAAAGACCGAATACGCGTATTTGACTGGTCGAAATATAATCTTATAACGCCGATAATCGAACCGTATGAGATGTCCTTGGAGGATGTCTACCGCGCACTGGCCAAGTGCTATATGACGTTTTACCGCATGAAGATGACCGAGGTTTTTGCGATGAAAGATGGCTTCAAGAGGCGTTATATGATTAGCGCCTTCGAGCAGATGATGAAAGACTACGGCGAGCACTTTGATTTTCTCGGCGAGATGCCACATGGGATGCCGAAGTTCGGCGGACGGAAGTAGTTGACCCCCTAGCGCAGATTCGTTGAGCAGCAAGGGGGTAGACCATGCGGGATGAAACTATGACAGCCGAGGAAGTGAGGGAGCGCGTACGCGCCCTCGTAGAGTCGCGTGACTGGCTTGCGGTGCGTCGCCTGATGTCCGATACCTCGGTACCGGAGATCGCTGACCTGCTTCTCAGCATCGAAATGCCCGAGAGGCTTTTAGTATTTCGCCTTCTGTCGCGCGACACATCCAACGAGGTGTTTTCCTACCTCGACGGCCCGGATCAGGATGTCATCCTCGGCGGGCTGACTGATCGCGAAACCAGACGACTCCTTGCAGCAATGGCGCCGGATGACAGAACCGAGCTCCTTGAGGAGCTGCCCGGGGAGATCACCCAGAAGCTGTTGAACCTTCTGGCTGCAGACGATCTCGCGGAGGTTCGTCAGTTGCTTGGCTATCCGGAGGAAAGCGTTGGCCGTCTGACCACTACCGACTATCTGGCCATTCGCCCGGCGTGGACCGTGGCTCAGGCCCTCGATCACATCCGCAAGCGCGGTCGTGACTCCGAGACGCTCGATGTGCTTTACGTGACCGATCGAGCCTGGCACCTGACGGGCGTGTGCGAGCTTAGGACGTTGATACTCGCCGAGCCGGAGATGCTCGTCGGTGACATTATGGAGCCGGTGCACGCTACGCTTTCCGCCTTCGACGACCAGGAAGAGGCGGTCCGCAAGCTGCAGCGCCACGACGAGGTTGCCTTGCCGGTTGTGGATTCGGCAGGCGTACTGATCGGTATCGTTACTTCAGACGACCTGTTTGATGTTTTGGAAGAAGAGGTCACAGAAGACGTGCACCGCACCGCTTCGGTGGCGCCGCTACGCCAGAGCTATCGACGGTTGAGCGGGTTTGAGCTATACCGAAAAAGGATCGGCTGGCTGGCGTTTTTGCTATTCGTGAACTTGTTTTCTTCTTCGATAGTCGCAAGCTATGCCGAGATGCTCGAAGAGGTCATCGCGCTGGCGTTTTTCATCCCGATGCTGATCGCGTCGGGAGGCAATACCGGCTCGCAATCGGCGATGCTTATGGTTCGTGCGCTTGTGACTAACGACATCGCCATAGGACAGTGGTTCACGACGTTTATAAAAGAGATCGGAATAGGTCTGATGCTCGGAGTGACTCTTGCGGCCGGCGCCTACTTCCTCGGAGTGTTTCATGGTGACCCCATGATAGGCCTCGTGGTTGCCCTTTCGATGGCTGCGATCGTGCTTGTCGCCAATCTGATGGGAATGTCCCTGCCGTTCATCTTCACCCGGGCCGGGATGGATCCCGCCATGGCGTCAAGCCCGATGATCACCTCTTTTGTCGATGTCACGGGATTGCTCATCTACTTCTTTGTTGCGTCGTCGTTGCTCGGAATGGGCTAGTCAAGACCGCCGGCCGCCGGCCATCTCTGAATTGAAAGCCGAGGCCAAATGCCACAGCAACCGCGCACTATAGAGGAGATACTGCCGAAAAAGGCTGTCGTCTTGGGGCCTATGGCGGGTATTACCGACGCGCCATTTCGAGCCATCTGTAAAAAGCTCGGCGCATCCCTTACCTATACGGAGATGGTCAGTGCGAAGGGGCTTCACTACAATCCGCAGTCACGGGTATCGAACTCTCTTCTGACAGTAGCCGACCAGGAGGAGTACTGCGCGGTGCAGCTTTTCGGCGCGGAGACCGAAATATTGGCCGAGCAAGCCGCCGGCGTTGTCGAGCGGCTCGGCACACAGCTCGCGCTTATCGACATAAACATGGGCTGCCCCGTAAAGAAGGTAGTCAGCAAGGGCGAGGGCTGCGCTTTGATGTGCGACCCGGATTTGGCGGCGCGAATCGCTGGCAGCGTGGTAGGGGCGTGCAAGGTTCCCGTAACGGTGAAGTTTCGCTCAGGTTGGGACGCATCCTCGATCAACGCGGTGGACTTCGCCCGCCTGATGGAGTCGGTAGGGGTTGCGGCTGTCACTGTACATGCGAGAACCAGGGGTCAGTTTTACCAGGGACACGCCGATTGGAATCTGATCGCGGAGGTAAAGCAAGCTGTGCGGATTCCGGTTGTGGGTAGCGGCGATGTTTTCTCGGCGGATGATGTGGTGGCGATGTTCGAGCGAACTGGCGTCGATGCTGTGATGGTCGCGCGCGGCGCAAGGGGCAATCCGTGGCTCTTTCGCGAGGCACGGTCGTTACTGGATTTCGCCGAGAGGCTCGATCCGCCATCGCCGCTTGAGAGAGTGGATGTGGCGCGGGAGCATGTGGCCTCGGCGGTGAGGGCGGCGGGCGATGCGGCGGTGCTTCGGATGCGCAAGCATGTGGCCTGGTATATCTTTGGCTTGCCTGGCGCCAGGCAACTTCGTCACGAGCTCAATGTTGTCAAAAGCCCTCTCGATATCGACCGGTTACTCCTGGAGTATCGGGCATCTCTGGCGAATCAGGCTCAGCGAGGTAGAGGCTTATGACAGAGGAAGATAAAAACACAGATAAAGCTTTCGCGCATCACCGCCGAAAGGCGTTTCCCACATGGCTCAAGCGCCCGCTTGGCATCCCTGGTAAAGCGAGTATGGTCGAGGAAACGTTGGGTGACCTGAAGCTGAACACGGTATGCCACTCTGCAAAGTGCCCGAACCGGGCCGAGTGCTTCTCGGCAGGGACTGCGACCTTCCTGGTGATGGGCGATTCGTGCACCCGTAGCTGCAGCTTTTGCGCAGTGACTTCCCGGCGGCCTGAATCTCTCGATCCCGAGGAGCCGCTTCGAGTTGCAAAGGCCGCTAAGAGGATGCGGCTCGCGCATGTTGTCGTTACCATGGTCTCGCGCGATGATCTGCCCGATGGGGGAGCGGCTCACCTTGCAGGGGTCATCGATTCTCTGCGCCAAGCCGTGCCTTCAGCCACAGTTGAGGTGCTCACCAGCGATTTTCTCGGCGATCTCGCTTCGGTAAGGACAGTTGTTGGCGCCGAGCCGGACATTTTCGCGCACAACGTTGAGACCGTTCCTCGCCTGTACCCGGCTATTCGACCAAAAGCGCGATACGATCGCTCGCTTGAGGTTCTCGAGCATGCGGTCGCTGTATCCTCGGGTTCGATGAAGACGAAGTCCGGCCTTATGCTGGGATTGGGAGAGACCATCGATGAGACCCTGACAGTCTTGCGGGACCTGCGCTCGAAGGGGGTTTCGGTTGTGACCATCGGACAGTACCTTCAGCCGAGTGCGCGGCATTTTGTACCCGATCGATTTGTCGAGCCCGAGGTGTTCGATCTCTTGCGGGCCGAGGCGCAGCTTATGGGCTTTTCCGCTGTGGCTAGCGCTCCTTTTGTGCGCTCGAGCTATCGAGCCGGGGCGCTATTGTGAGGTAAGCCTTCTACTGAGACTCACGTTTGCGCTTGGTGTCCGCCTTGATGGCAAGAAGTACGATTGTAACTGCGGCCAAAACCGCCCCGACCACAAGCGGGAAGAGTATCCCTCTGTGTTCTTGAGGCGCGCCGTCCGCAGCGAGCGAGCCGTCGATATTATCGGCCGGAGCGTAACCCACCCTGAGCTCAAAGGTGTCTCCTGCCGCTACATCGCGGTACTCCCTGTAGAAGACGATCTTGTTGTCCCCGGCTCGCCCGGCCAGAATATTTGCTGGCCCGGTCGTCATAGTTGATCCGGGAGGCACGACTATTCCCAGGCGGACAACGGGAAGCGCAGTTGGCGCTTGCCACTCGACCATCGCTTCGGTGAAGCCCTCTTGCGGCGTCACTTTCCCGCCAGCTTCTATCTCCAGCTGCAGGGTTCTAGATTGAGTGAGTACCGCGCGAAAGGTCTCGAAGCTGTCGTTATACGGTATCCTGCGGTACTGTACCCAGGGGTTGTTCTCCAGTGCTCCGCCGAGAACCTCGCCAGCCCACAAGATCTCTCTTCCGACAGGAACCATTACGTCGACCTCGGCCGGCAAAGGGGCGTTTTCCGGCAGAATCGCAGTCACAAACAGTAGCCCATCAGGGAAGTTCTCCAGAGCGGTATCGAGACTCACATTCACCTCTTGCACTGCGACCGGGGCCGCGGATGCTGGATGGGGAAAGTGGAGTGCGCATATCGCTAGAGTGATTGATAATATTGCAGTAAGTGATGCGGTTTGGATAGATTTCATTTTTGTGGGCGCCTTACACTTGGTTTTGACTTGGGCTCGCAACAGTTTAGCATGCGTGGTTTTTGTTGAGCACTCTAAAAGATGCCGACCTTGCGCCTGCGGGACACTGATCAATTTGAGCAACATGGGTACGAAGGGGACGCTATGGACAGTGTGGACGAGTTGGATATTTACGAAGCGGAAAAGCGACTTGCCTTGTATAACGAGTACCGTGACGCAGCTCGTGTTTTCAGCTACTACGTTGAAACCGAGCTTAGGGCTTACCTTGCCAATGAAGTGGAGGTAGAGCCGGTTGCCGGTCCAGGAGGCGTGTACTTCAAGGTGACTCTGGCCGATGTCTGGATATACGAGGCCGAGCGAATCAATCGCTTCGTCTCTCAGACTGTGATTTATTCAGTAGGCGACGTGCACGTACAGAGGCTCAGATCTGATGGAGAGTGAGGGCCCCTTGGTACATCACCCCGCGGAGTTGCCTTCAGAGGAGAAATCGGCGGCCTTACGCATAGACGCGCTACGCGAGGAGATTGAGCGTCACAATCACCTCTATTACGGCCTGGACGCTCCTGAGATCAGCGATTCCGCCTACGATGATCTGGTTGCGGAGCTAAAAAGGCTCGAAGAGCAGTTTCCGCAGCTTATCTCGGCAGATTCACCCACTGCCACGGTAGGCGCAGGTCACGCGAGGCTCTTTGAGCAGGTGCAGCACTCCAGGCGGATGTACTCCCTGGACAACGCGATGGATATCGCAGAGCTTACCAAGTGGCTGGCCAGGATCAGGGAGTCTGTCTCGGCGAGCTCATGCGCATTTGTTTGTGAGCTGAAGATCGATGGATCATCTGTCGCATTGACGTACTCCGATGGGGCGTTGAGGCGCGCCGCCACGAGGGGCGACGGCCTTACAGGCGAAGATGTAACAGCGAACTTGCGGACGATTGATGACGTTCCGGAGAGACTTGCGCTGCACGGCGCCGCGGACGTCGAGGTGCGCGCCGAGGTTTTCATGCCGCTCGCCAGCTTTGAGCGGTTGAACCTCGAGCAAGAAAAAGCCGGAGCGCCGCTTTTCGCCAATCCCCGAAACGCGGCAGCCGGGTCGCTCAGGCAGAAGGATCCGCGGGTCACCGCCTCTCGCGAGCTGGCGACATACGCCTACGGAATCGCCGATCCTGCGGTCTTGGGGCTGAAGCGCCAAAGCGAGGTTCTCGGCTGGCTTGAGAGGGCGGGACTCAAGGTCAATCCGGAGACTCGCGCCTGTGCGGATGAGGCTGCCGTATACGAGTACTGTGAAGCGGCGCTGGCCAGACGCCATGAGCTTCCATACGAGATCGATGGCGTGGTCGTCAAAGTTGACGAACTCGCCGTCCAGGAGCGACTCGGCTATACAAGCAAAGCCCCTCGATGGGCGATCGCGTACAAGTTCCCTCCTGAGGAAAAGACTTCGATATTGCGAGATATTCGCGTGCAGGTCGGCAGGACAGGGGCGCTGACGCCCTTGGCCGAGTTCGATCCGGTAAAGGTTGCTGGATCCACGATTGCAAGAGCGACGTTACACAATATCGACGAGATCAGGCGTAAGGATGTTCGCATCGGGGATACCATAATCGTGCGCAAGGCCGGCGATGTGATTCCCGAGGTGGTCGGACCGATATTGGGCATGAGGCCTCCGGAGGCCGAAGAGTGGCAGATGCCGGAGAAGTGCCCCAGTTGCGCCGGCCAGATATGGAAGCCGGAAGGGGAGGTGGTCAGCCGTTGCATCAACGCGAGCTGCCCCGCACAAAGATTCGAGAAGCTGGCGCACTGGACCTCCCGAGCGGCAATGGACATCGACGGCATGGGAAGCGAGATCATCGCACGCCTGATTGCCGAGGACCTTGTTCACGACGTCAGCGACTTCTATCGCCTGAGCTTCGAGCAGCTCGCCGCTTTGGATATGGGCCGCACAAAGAAAGACGGCTCTGCCGTAACGCTCGGCCCGGTCATGGCGGAAAAACTCATGGCAGCCATAGATGACTCCCGCATGAGGCCTCTGTCAAGGGTGCTTGTCGGTCTCGGGATTCGGCATGTCGGCGTTACAGTCGCCGAGTCGCTCGCGCAGCGGTTCAGATCTATCGAGGCTCTCGAAGATGCGCTTGCCGCCGAGAAGAGCGGCCCGTCCGGCAACGTCGAGCAACCCGTTGTCCACGACCCGATCGCTGACATCGAGGGCGTGGGTCCTGTGATTGCATCGAGTGTCCGAGCGTTCTTTTCGAACCCCGAGAATGTGGCGATCGTAAGCAACTTGCGCAGCTTCCGGGTTAGAATGGAGGAGGAAGCGGCAGAGCCTAAGGGTCAAGGCACGCTCTCCGGTCTTACCTTCGTGCTCACTGGAACACTGGAGGGCATGAAGAGGTCGGAGGCCGCGGCTCGGCTCAAAGCGCTTGGAGCCAGGGTGACCGACTCCGTTAGCGCGGGGACCTCATACTTGGTGGCCGGCGATAATGCCGGAAGCAAGCTGGACAAAGCAAGAAAGCTTGGTGTGCCGGTTATAGATGAGAGTGCCCTGATTGAGATTCTTGAGACAGGCGAAGCTCCGAAACCCGAAGCTTTTTGAGAGGATAAGGTATGGCGATTTCAGAAAAACAAGTGCGTCACGTGGCCTTGCTGGCGCGAGTCGCTCTAACGGATGAGCAGGTCAAGAGTTTTGCTCAAGACCTCAACTCCATTCTCGGCCACGTGGACTCGATTCAGCAGCTCGATCTCGACGGCGTAAAGCCCACAGCGCACCCGCTTGACTCGATCAACGTCATGCGCGCCGACGAGGTGCGTCCCGGTCTCTCGCGTGAGCAGGCGCTAAAAAACGCTCCCGACACAGATGGGGTCGCGTTCGTCATTCCGCGCATCATTGGCCCGGGCGGTGAAGCGTGAGACTCGACGAGTATACGCGCCTAAGCGCAACCGGGCTTCGCAGGGGCATAGTCGCGGGCGATTTCAGCGCAAGAGAGGTTGCCGAGGCGTCACTTCGCACAATTGAGGCCACCGATGGCGTGATCGGAGCATTCAATCAACTCACCCCCGAGCTGGCGCGAGCCGCCGCCGAAAAGATCGATGAGGCCAGAGCTCAATCTGTGCGCTCAGGCGAAGATCCCGACCTTGCCTTGCCGCCCCTTGCAGGCGTGCCGGCTGGGCTCAAGGACAACATGAACCTTCTCGGGACGCGCACCACCTGCAGCTCCCGAATGCTCGAAGGGTATGAAAGCGTATACGACTGCACCGCCGCCCGCAGATTGATCGACGCGGGAGCGTTGCCGGTGGGTAAGTGCAACATGGATGAATTCGCTTTTGGGAGCTCTACCGAGAACTCAGCCTTCCGATTGACCCGCAATCCCTGGGACACAGAGCGCGTCCCTGGCGGGAGCAGTGGAGGAAGCGCAGCGTGTGTCAGCTCCGGTCAGGTCACGATCTCTTTGGGCAGTGACACGGGCGGATCGGTCAGGCAGCCCGGCGCGCTTACCGGCACCGTTGCCGTAAAACCAACGTACGGCCGGGTCTCGCGGTACGGCCTGGTGGCTTTCGGAAGTTCTCTGGACCAGATCGGACCCTTCGCTCGAAGCGTTGAGGATGCGGCACTCGTGTTGCGCGCGATCGCCGGCTTCGATTCTGCTGATTCAACCTGCGTGAATATACCCGTTCCTGATTACACGGCGGCGGCCCGCGCCGGCATTGCCGATGGCGGCGTGAGCGGACTTAAAGTCGGGCTTGCAACCGGCCTTCTGCACGCCGATGGGTGCGCAGCCGAAGTCCGCGAAGCGACGCTGAAAGCGGCCGACATCTACGCTTCGCTCGGCGCGCAAGTCGACGAAGTCGAGCTTCCCAGCGCGACTCACGGGCTTTCGGCGTATTACATCATAGGCCCCGCCGAGGCCAGCTCGAACTTGGCCAGGTTCGACGGTGTGCGCTATGGGCACAGGGTGTCGGATCCGAGCGACATCCTCGATCTGTACATGCGCTCCCGCTCCGAGGGATTCGGACCTGAGGTCATCCGCCGCATAATGCTTGGGACCTACGCGCTTTCCGCCGGATACTACGACGCCTACTACGGCCAGGCGCAGAAGGCCCGCACGTTGATCAAGCAGGACTTCACCCGCGCTTTTTGCGATTTCGACATTATCTTGACTCCGACTTCGCCGACGGTGGCCTTCAAGTTCGGCGAGAAGTCTTCCGATCCGCTGGCCATGTATCTTGCCGACATCTACACGATTCCGGTGAACCTGGCAGGTCTGCCGGCAATGAGTGTCCCAGCTTCCTTGTGTCCCTCAACTGGACTTCCGATAGGGGTTCAGATCATCGCCGATTACTTCGCCGAGGAGACCATGTTTCGCGCGGCGGCCGCTTTCGAGAGAGTGGCAGAGTTCAAATGTATGCCGGCGGGGAATCATTCTCAATAGATGTGATATTGCCCGATGGGAGGAAGCTCATGACTGAACACAACGACAAGGACGCGAAACAGGGCGTGGAAACCGGATTGATTGAGAAGGCTTTTCTGATGGGTCTCGGCGCAACCGTATTTGCGCGGGAAAAGGCAGAAGAGCTCGCCGACGAGCTTATAAAGCGCGGCCAGATAACCAAGAGCGACTCCGAAGGATTCGTTGGCCGACTCTCCGACAAGGCTGATGAAACCACGTCCTCGCTCGGCAAGGCTATCGCGAAAGAGACCACGAAGGTTATCGAGGCCATGGGTCTTGCGTCCCAGAAGGATGTGGAGCGCCTTCAGGTCGAGCTCACCGAGATCAAGGCGCTTCTCGCCGCTCGCAGATCTGATTCCGATGGCCCGATAGAGCCGTGAGAGTCAGGGGCCAGAGCTCCGCAGACAAGATGCGGCAATTCGAGCGGCATCGGGAGATAATTAAGGTGCTCGCCGAGGAGGGCTTGCACATTGTGATAGCCGCTGCTGGCCTGCGAAGGTTCGGCCCGATACCCAAGCACGCCCCGAAAACCCAGCCCGACTCTGAGGTGACGGTTGAAGAGAGGATCCGGCGGACGCTGGAGCGCCTCGGCCCGATGTTTGTGAAGGTCGGACAGGCTATCTCGACCCGCACGGACGTAATCTCGCCGGAGCTGGCCACCGCGCTCTCAAAACTGCAGGACGATGTGGCGCCCGAGTCATTCGAGGTCGTTCGCTCGGTCATCGAAGCCGAGCTCGGCGCTTCGCTCGAGGAGCTGTTTGCCCACTTCGATGAGGTCCCTGCCGCGTCTGCCTCTATAGGGCAGGTCCATAAGGCAACACTCTTTGACGGATCCAGCGTGGCGGTGAAGGTTCAAAGACCTGGTGTTCAAGGCATTGTCGAGCGAGATATCGGGATCGTGACCTCACAGGTCAGGTGGCTGGATGCGCATACCGATGTTTTCGGGGATATCGATGCGGTATCGATAGCCGATGAGTTCGCTCTGGCCGTACGCGAGGAGCTTGATTACATCAAGGAGGCGTCCAACGCCGAGATGTTATGGCGAGCGTTTCGGGATGATGAAAGTGTGGCGTTCCCACGCGTTCACTGGGCAACTACAACGTCGAAGGTGCTTACCCTGGACTGGCTGGATGGAGTTCGGATGAACCGGCTCGAGGAGCTTGATAGCTCCGGAGCCAATCGCGCTATCTTAGCCCAACGGGGCATCAACTGCTACCTTCGGCAAATGCTTGAGCTCGGCTACTTCCATGCCGACGCGCATCCAGGAAACTACTTTGCTCTCCCTGATGGGCGGGTCGGTTTCACCGACTTCGGGCGAATGGGCTGGATATCCGAGGAGTCTCGGCACCGCTTTATCGATCTGGTGTGGGCCGCAATAAACAGGGACTATGGCCTGGCGACAGATACTCTTGTCGCCGTGGGCAACAACCCGGCGGTCGATGATGTCGCACTTAGGCGAGAGGTTGGTCGCCTGATCAACAAGTATCATGGCCGCGAATTGGGGCGCATCAACTTCGCTGAGCTTTCTGCCGAGATGCTGGGGTTGATTCGAAACTACTCGCTGGGGGTCCCGAGTGATTTTGCACTTATTCTCGGCACCTTTGTTGTGCTTGAGGGAGTGGGTCGTATGCTCGATCCCGAGTTCGATTTTGCGACTACGGCTAAGCCCTACATTACGCAAGTCGTTCAGGAACGCTCGAGCCCCGAGGTTCTTGCTGGCCGAGGGCTTAGGGCATTCGGTCACGCGATGCGTGTGCTGGAGCAACTTCCGGATTCAGCAGACCGGGTGCTCAGGAGATTGTCCAAAGGCGAGGTAAAGGTTTCGGTAAGAGTCACTGGCTACGATGATCTGTTGAGCAGGCTTCAAGAGCTGGTGAACAGACTGGCGTTTGCAATTATCGTGGCGGCCCTGATAATCGGTTTCGCTTCACTTCTTAGCGCCGCGGGTGCACCTGCGTGGGTGCAGTATGTTGGGCAGATCGGACTTTTTGCCGCCTTCGGGATCAGCTTCTGGTTTTTCGGCTCGATAATTCTTGCCAGACTTCGGGGAAGGAAGCGCTAAGGCCTTTAAGTTCGAGTAGAATCGCATGGCGAGATGTCCATGCGTTCCCGGGCATATACACGAAGCATTACCTGCGATATTGGATTGAAAGGACATTTGTGTGGCAAAGGAACGGCTATATGAGCTACTTACTCAGTGGGAAGCCGTCATAGGCCTCGAGATACACACTGAGCTGACCGCATGTGACACGAAGATGTTCTGCGCATGTCCGGTAGAGTTCGCCGGCGAGCCCAACACGCGGGTCTGTCCGGTTTGCCTTGGGTTGCCTGGGGCGTTGCCGGTACCAAATGAGCGCGCCATTGAGCTTACCGTTCTCGCGGGACTTGCAACCTCGTGCGAGATAGCGCTCGAAAGCAGGTTTCACAGGAAGCAGTATTTCTATCCCGACATGCCGAAGGACTATCAGATATCCCAGTACGATCACCCTTTTTGCGTTCAGGGCACCATAGATATCCAGATCGATGGCCGAGGAGTCGAGCAGCGAGTAGACCGTGAGCACTCTTCCGGTGTGACTTTGATCGGGCAAGACGCAAGCGCCTATACCACGCAAATCGGCATCACGCGCATACACCTCGAGGAGGACACCGGCAAGATGATTCACGTCGGCGGAGCGGAAGGCCGGCTTGCTGGCGCCACGCACTCCCTCGTGGACTTCAATCGCGCTGGGACGCCCCTCATTGAGCTTGTCACAGAGCCCGATATCCGGACTCCCGAGGAAGCCCGACGCTTCGCTCAGCAGCTGCGACTGACCTGGCTGACCCTTGGGATATCCGATTGCAACATGGAGGAGGGCTCCATGCGAGTCGATGCGAACGTAAGCGTTCGCAAGCGCGGCGAGACGACCTTCGGGGTCAAGGCCGAGATCAAGAACTTGAACTCGTTTAAATCCCTCCATGATGGAGTCGCGCACGAAATCGTCAGGCAGATCGACACACTCGAGTCGGGCGGTGTGGTCGTCCAGGAGACGCGCCACTGGGATGCTTCCGCAAAACGCACTACAAGCCTGCGCAGCAAGGAAGAAGCGCACGATTACCGGTACTTTCCGGAGCCGGATATGGTTCCGTTCGAGTTTTCAGCGCAGTGGGTAGAGGCGCTTCGAGAGAAGCTGCCGGAGCTTCCCGTAGCGAAGCGCGAAAGATACATGCGCGACTTCGGGCTCTCGGCATATGACGCCAACATCCTTGTCAGTGAAGGGGATCTCTCATCGTTGTTCGAGGCTACAGTCGAGATCGTGAGTCCCGCAAAAGCAAAGGCCGTCGCCAATCTGGTGCTCAATGACGTCTCGGCGCTGTTGAATCTCGAAGGAAAAAGCGTGCATGACCTCTCTATCACTCCGTCGTCGCTGGCGGAGCTGGTTTCGCTTGTGGATAGCGGGTCCATATCGAGCAGACAGGCCAAGGAGGTGTTCGCCGAGATGGCCGAGACGGGGCACGCGCCAGGATCGATCGTCGAGGCTCGCGGTATGCGACAGGTGAGCGACTCCTCGGCGATTGAGGAAGCGGTCGACAGGGTGCTTCAGGCGCACCCCGGGCAGGTCGCTAGCTTCCGTGGAGGTAAGGCCGGGCTACTCGGCTTCTTTGTGGGCCAGGTGATGCGCGAGACAAAGGGACAGGCCAACCCGAACATCGTCAATGAGCTGCTTCGCGAGAAGCTGGGCCAGTAGCGCTCCGACCGGTAAGAACGCATCTGTAAGACTGCGAGTACCCATTCGGGAGCTTGTCGGGTATATTGTGTGCTCAATAGCTTGAAAAACCGTAATAAGGAGCGAGCATCATGGGAAGCGAAAGCGCAAAGTCGTTTGCAGTGGTGACTGACAGTACCGCCGATATCCCGCGACACGTCTATGAGGAGCGGAATATCACGGTGGTTCCCCTCTACGTGAATTTTGGCGATGAGTCCATGCTCGACGGAACGCTATCCCAGGAGGAGTTCTTCGCTCGCATGGCGGCTTCGCCTGCTCTGCCGACGACATCACAGCCATCGGTAGGCGCTTTCAAAGAGGCTTACGAGCGGCTGTTGCAGACGGTAGACGAGGTCGTGTCGATTCACATCTCGAGCAAGCTGTCCGGGACGCTGGACTCGGCACGCCAGGCCGCCGAGAGCTTTAACGGGCGTGCACACGTTTTCGACTCCCGCAACCTTTCTGGGGGGCTGGCATTCATGGTGCACGATGCTGTGGCCGCCGCCAAGGAGGGGTTGAGCCCTCAGGCGACGATCGAAAGGCTTGAGGGTATTCGGGATCGGGTCAAGATGATCGTCGGATTTGATTCACTTGATAATCTGGTAAAAGGCGGTCGTATCGGCAAAGTTTCGGCCTTTCTCGGTTCCATGCTCAACCTCAAGGTGACAATCACGGTCGATCCGGAAGGCGCTTTTCAGCCTGTGGCCCGCACCCGGGGTGAAAAAGCCGCTCTCGAGCATACTATCGAGTGGGTGGCAAACCAGATGGGCAGTGCCCGTACGGGGAAATTCTATGTCCTTCACGCCCTGTCCGCTGAGCGTGCCGAGCGCCTGCGGGACGATATCGCGAAGCGATTCGAGGGCAGTGAGGTCGCCGTTTACGAAGTAGGCTCCGTTATAGCTGCTCATACCGGAACCGCATGGGGTGTTGCGGTTCTGCCCGCTGACTGAATCGCGAGCAGGGATTTGCCGCGTTGCGCCGGCGGTACGCTCTGGCTCACTGCCCCTAGGAGTCGCTGCGCATCCTGAGCACTCGAAGCGCGTGTCCCGCAAGATGCGGCGCATAGAGGATCGTCCTCGCGAACTGCGCGAGCGCTTGTGAAACCAGCGGCTCTTCAGGAGTGTCGGCAGAGAGCTTGCTGAGCCGGATAGCGTTTTCCGCCAGCAGCGAAGGCGCTGCGGGGTAAGACGTGTCTGCTGTTTCCATCGGCGCCATGGGCAAGAGATGATTCCCGGAGACAGCCACAAAGCCTGAGTCGCCGGCGAAAAGCCTGACAGTTTTAGCCTGAAGCCGCCTCGCCGCAGCGTACAGCGGTTCTTGCCGGGTGTGCTCAAACGCGCTCAAGCAGGCGGCTGTTGTGGCGGCATAATCCTCGAGGAAGCGCAATGACGCAACACTACGATCGTCAGGCTGGCGCACGAGCTCGTTGCCTTTGAGGCAAGTCGAGAGTATCCACTCAAGCGTGTCCAGGCCCGATTTCACCATAGCGTCGTCGCCGAATGCGACGCCTGCCTCTACCAGTCCTCGGGAGGCGATTGCGTTGTATGAGGTGATGACGTTGCCCGCCGCAGAGCAGTATCCACCCTCGGGGTGCGAAAGATCACGCCCCAGGAACTCGAAGATCGCTTGTGCCGCAAGCCGGTAACTGTCGTCGCTGTCGATTTTGTGGAGCGTGGCCAACGTAGACAGGAACGCCCCCTGATCGCCGAGGGCTTTCTCCGAAGATGGCTTGCGCCACTCCCTGTCTTCGGTGTAGCGGAAGATTCCCCCGGCCTCGCGATCAAATAGTCCGCCGTCGAGTATCGACTGAACCCAACGGGAAGCGGCCTCTAACTGCCAAGACTTTTTCGTGGATTGGTGCGAGGCGAGTAGGAAGTCTACCACCGTAGGCTGAGGATACTTCGGGCCTTCCCCAAGCCCGCCGAAGGAAAGATCGAGCATCCCGCGAATCCTGTCAGCCGCTTCTTCGGCGTCGCGTACCGTAAGCTCACTTGCGTCCACCGAGTATATGTTTTGCATCAACGCCAATGCGTCTGCTCCGGCTGCCTCGGCATCCTCTCGCCTAAGTATCCAGGACTCCATAGCTGAAGCGGCCGCGTCAATTGCGCTTGGCCCGCTTGACTCCGATGCGATTCTTGGCAGGTAAGCCCAGCTAAGAAAGGGTAGCGCGTCAGGCAGGAGGAAAACGTTTAGCGGCCACCCGCCGATTCCCGTACTTGCCCCCGCGTACGTCTGATAGAAGGAGTCGATGTCAGGCCTTAGATCCCGATCGACCTTTACGCACACGAACTGGCGATTGACAAACCCGGCAAAGCTCGAGTCGTTGAAAGAATCAACCTGCATAGCGCGGCACATATGACAGGCCTGATGGCCTATCGATAGAAAGATCGGCCGACCCAGTTTGGCAGCCCGCTTGAAGGCCCGGCTATCCCACGGGCGCCAGTTGACCAGGTCTGTCGAGTGTGCAGCTAGATGAGCTGATCGTTGCTCGGCAAGTCGGTTTTGAGTCGGTTGCTCTGACTCCTCGGTCACGAGCTTCCTTTGGTCGAGGACGCTCTCCTCAATGCTTGCGCGAATCTCTCCTGCCTGAATCTGTGCTCCTCGGCGGCATAGTGGGCGGTTACCACATCCACTGCCCTATCTCCGTTGCGTGCTCTGTTACCAGCAGCCGAGTCTGTTGTCCCGGCATTGGAGATGGCGCTTTGTTCGGAAGCGTTCAATCGATTCATGTTCCCCCGATCCGTCGGTGCACAAATTTTGAAAGAAGAACCGTTGAAACTATACCCCTAATTGGCCCAAATCGCAGCCAATATCGAATAAGATTCTCATTAATCTGATTAGCGGCGTTTAGAGCTGAGGAGACCCAAGTGATGCACAGTGCGGCAGGCGGCCACTCCGGACTTCTCGCAGACATGTACCAGCTGAGCATGGCTCAGGGGTATTGGCTTACCTCGGCAAGTGAGATGGAGGCCTCGTTTTACGTTTCTTTCAGGGAAAATCCGTTTGGCGGCGGGTTTACGCTCTTTTGCGGCTTGGAGCAGGTTCTCGATCACCTGGAAAGACTCAGGTTCAGCGACTCTGACATCGAACATCTCGCCGGAATGACAGGTTCAGATGGCGCACCGCTATTCGATGCGGGCTGCCTGAAGCGCTTTCGGGAATTTAGATTCAAAGGCGACGTGGACGCTGTTGCCGAAGGCACCGTTGTATTTCCGGGAGAGCCGGTTCTCAAAGTGACCGGCCCCATCGCCGATTGCCAGCTGGTTGAAAGCGCGACTCTAAACACACTCAACTTCCAGTCGCTTGTCGCGACCAAGGCATCAAGGGTCTGTCTTGCCGCCGGAAAAGACCCGGTCGTGGAGTTCGGACTTCGCCGAGCCCAGGGACCTGACGGTGCGCTTTCGGCGAGCCGGGCAGCGTACGTCGGAGGGTGCGTAGCTACCTCCAACACACTTGCATCGAGATTTTTCGGCATACCTGCTGCAGGAACTCATGCTCACAGTTGGGTTGTCGCCTTCGACGAAGAGGAGGAGGCTTTCGAGGCGTTCGCGCGGACCATGCCAGGCAACTGCACATTCCTGGTTGACACCTATGACACCTTGCGAGGAGTTCGAAGGGCCGTCGATGTCGCCAAACGCATGCGGCTACGCGGTCAAGAGATGGCGGGTATCCGTATAGACTCCGGAGATTTGGCGTATCTTTCCGTGGAGGCAAGGAAGATTCTGGATGAAGGCGGTTTCCCCTCGGCGAAGATCGTTGCCAGCAATGAGCTGGACGAACATGTGATCACCAGCTTGAAAAATCAAGGCGCGGCTGTCGATATTTGGGGCGTGGGCACCAAGCTCGTGACCGCATTCGATCAGCCCGCGATAAGCGGCGTATACAAGCTTTCGGCGGTCAGGCGCAGGGGTGGCGAGTGGGTGCCGCGCATCAAGATATCGGAGCAGACGGCGAAGGTCACCATCCCTGGCATCCTTGGTGTACGGCGTTATTTTTCGGAAGATGGAATCGCCGGCGACATGGTGTATGACCTCCACGCGCCGCCTTCTGCCGAGGCGTGCATGATCGACCCTCTAGATGTTACGAGGCGCAAGTGTTTCGACGCGAAGCAAGGGTACACTGACATCCTCCGCCCTGTCCTGCGTGGGGGCGGGAGAACAGAGCCGCAAGAGCCGCTTGAGAGCATCAGGAGCCGGGCTATATCGGAGGTCGACGCGCTGGACCCTGCTATCAAGCGCTTCTTGAACCCGCAAGGATATCCAGTGGGACTGGAGAGCTCATTATACGAGCGGAGAAAAGATCTTATTATGCTGCACAGGAGCGACCCGGACCAAAAGAGATGAAACTGCTTGCTCGGCTTTTTGCGGGCGGCTGGGAATATCTGTAACAGGAGGTATCGCCGATGGACGCACTTGTGTTGGTGGACATCCAAAACGACTTTATGAGCTCTGGCGCTCTTGCTGTTCCGCGTGCCGATGAAGTGGTGCCGGTGGCAAACGCGCTTATTCAGCGGTTCGGAAACATGGTTATAGCGACACAGGACTGGCACCCCCCCCGGGCATCTGAGCTTCGCTTCTTCTCATAGCGGAAAGGCGCCTGGGGATGTAGTGGAGATCGATGGCGTCCAGCAGACGCTCTGGCCGGATCACTGTGTTCAGCAGAGCGCCGGCGCGTCGTTTCACTCGGGACTGGACATCTCCGGCATTCACCATGTCGTCCGCAAGGGAGCCGATCCCAGGATCGATAGCTATAGCGGGTTTTTCGACAACGACCGGCGCCACTCGACAGGGCTGGAGGTTCTGCTGAAGCGGCATCGTGTCTCGAGACTGCTGCTCGCCGGAGTTGCTACCGATTACTGTGTGTTGTTTACAGCGCTCGATGCCAAGAGACTTGGCTTTCAGGTCGTGGTTGTCAAAGACGGGTGCCGAGCCGTTGGTTTGGCTCCCAATGATGAAAGTGATGCGTGGACGCGCATGAAGCAGGCGGGCTGCCACGTCATTGCCATTGCCGATGTGGTCGGTGCATGAGCGTGCATCAGAATAGCTCTTGCAAGTCCCGCATCGCCTCGGTCGCGTTTTCAAGGCACCAATCTTCAAGCGACATGAAGAAGTTAGGATGCACAGGTACGCCCATCGCTACGAAAAGGTCGACTATCGATTCGAGAAGATAATCGCTGAACAGAACCGCCTCAATGAGATCGGGGTTCATGAAATCGGTGGTAATCGGGGTCGGTGTCCAGAAATGCTTGACGTCGCCATCCCGAACGATCAGGTCGAGCACCAGGTTGCCGGCGGTGGTCACTACTACGGAGTATTCGTCTTCTATGCTCTTTTCCAGTGCCGCCATGTTCTTCTCGAGACCCGCTACCCGTGTCAGGGTATCCTCGTCGACAGCCATGACAAACGGGGGCGCGGGCAGCGACTTGAACAGCTCGCGCATGTTCACGGCACATATCAAGGCGCGATCGGGAACCGACTTCAGCAGAAGTTCGAGAGCGATGTTGGCTTCCAGCGCCGAGGTTGAATTAAGCACGATCATAAACATGTAGCATGTTTCATCGTTATAGTAATCGCGTATCAGTGCAAGACCGCGCGATGTCTTGATCACCGTATCATCCTCCGGGCGTGCTTGACTCGTGTTGCATGTGATCATGCTTGTATCGAATCTATCGGCAGGCATGCCGGAGAGCTGAAGCGTGCACGAGACGAAAGGCTGGAGTAATCTTTAAAGGACGGTTCGTCCATCGAGGTCAGGAGTAAGCGAAGATGAAAGTCGTTGCCATAAACGGGTCGCCGAGAGTAGGCGGCAATACCGCTTCACTCGTGAATATGGTGTTCGAGCCACTCGAGGAGGCGGGTATCGAGTGCGTCCAGATGCAGACCGCCGGGAAGGTGGTTTTGGGGTGCACCGCGTGCTCGGCCTGCTATAAGAGGGCAGATGGCCAGTGTCATGGCCGAGATGATTTCGTCAATGTCATCATCGAGGAGCTCAAAGAAGCCGACGGCATCATCCTGGCTTCTCCTGTTTATTTTGCCGATGTGAGTAGCGACATGAAAGCGGTGATCGATCGGGTCGGGTATGTGTCCAGGGCCAACGGTAGTACTTTCGCTCGAAAGCCCGGAGCGGCGATCGTTGCGGTCAGAAGGGCGGGGGCCATCCATGCGCTAGACACAATGTCTCACTTCTTCCTTATCGGCGAGATGATGATGGTTGGTTCGAGCTACTGGAACATCGGAGTCGGGCGGCAACCGGGCGATGTCTTGCAGGATGAAGAAGGCGTGAGGACAATGCGCCGCCTTGGCGAGAATATGGCGTGGTTGCTCGGCAAGTTGAAGCAGGAAGGCCGGTAGCCGCTAAATGGAGACGCTGCTTGTGGCTTTAGCGGGCGTGGCGGGAGCCGTGGGAGGCATGTTTGCGGGACTGGCCGTGGGCGAATGGACTCGCGCTCGAGCGTCCTTTGTCTTTTGGTTGACGGGGATAGGCATCGTTTTGGCCGGTTCGTTTGTGGTGCTGACCGGCCAGTTGATAGGGGTGCTCTATTTGGCTGTTGCCGGTGTGGGGCTGACCGGAGGCGGGCTTACCGGCCTGAAGTACGGCTCGGGCAGGACACGGCTGCGTCATCCCGGCGCGGATGAAAAGACGGGCGGTTCTCGGAAGAAAACCTGACTTACGAGCTGCGGTCGAGCCGGAGCAGTTGTCTTAGCCTGTCGGGGCGAAAGTCGACACATACCTGTTCGCCGACTTCGAAAGTTGGAGTGTGTAGGCGGCCCTCGTTGTAAGCCGCAGCGCGATCGCGGGCGACGATATCTCTGGAGACATCGACTTCCACGTATTCGATGGCGTGCTTTGCGAGCCACTTACGAGCCTGTATGCAGTCGAAGCAGCCTGGCGTGCAGTACATCACCACGCCGACGGTGCCTGCCGAGGAATTTGGTTCTTGTGATGGCTCGGCGTCGCGCTGAGTCGGCAACCTATCCGGCTCAACTAGCTCGAGCTGCCGGAACAACACTTCATTGTCGGGCTGGTCATCGATGTCATGAACGTCCACATACCTAATGAAGCCATCGCGATCGACAATAAAGATAGCGCGCTCAGAGTGTCCATCCGGCTCTCTGAAGACTCCCCACTTCCGTGAAACCGCGCCATGCGGCCAGAAATCGGATGCGAGAGGGTAGGTGATGCCGTCCAGGTGCTCAGCCCAGGCTATGAGGGCTGGTGTGTGATCGACGCTTACACCCAGGACCTGGGTGTTGAGCTCCTCGAACCTGGCGAGTTGCGCCTGATACGAGGGAATCTGGCTGGTTCAAACAGGGGTCCACGCGAGCGGATAGAACACTACAACAACGTTTTTGCCCCGCTCGGCGGCAAGATCGAATTGGCTTCCGAGATGTGTCGGGAGCACAAGTTCAGGGGCTCTTTGTCCCGGTGACGGTGTCGACATTTACTGCCTCCTTTCGGGAGCTGGCCATGCTAACGCCAATGGTATCACCTCGAACCAGCGCAGCGCAGTGGCTTCCTTCGGAGAAACTGGTAAAATCAACACATTCGTACCAGCGCTTCACGCAACGCCAACTTTAGCCGATACATAACAGTGGCCGTACCAGGAGATGTGATGGAGCCTATTCCAGCACGTATCAGCCTTTGCCTGCAGGCGATTCCAGGCACCTTCATTCGCGCGATCACGCTTGTTGTGGTGACGGTGGTTTTTGCGCTGGCGTTCGCTCAAGACGCAGGCGCCATCTCTCGCGACACAATTATCTTGCGCGCTCAAAGGTGGGTCGATCTCGGGATTCCCTACAGCCAGACCTCCAGGTTCGAGGGTTATCGCCAGGACTGTTCAGGCTTTGTCTCCATGGCTTGGGTATTGCCGCCTCCTGGACGCACGACGCGCGATCTCGCGCAAGTCAGCGCCCCAATCACAAAAGACGAACTACAGCCGGGTGACATACTGCTAAAGCCCGGTTCGCATGTCGCGATATTCGCGGGGTGGGCCAATCCGGAGCGCACCAGGTGGCGTTCGCTGGAGCAGAGCAACTCGCAGAGGGGAGCGGTCTCCAGAGATATCGTGTACCCATTCTGGAATGAGACCGGTTATTCGCCATTTCGGTACCTTGGCGTCGACGATGATTTCCTCGATGTGATAGAGCCGGTGTGGGGTCTTTGCAGGTACGAGACGGCCATTCGAGCTTCGTGGTCAGCATTTCCGGCGGCTGGATCTGCGCGAAACGTGCTTCTGGCCACAGGGGAGACCTGGCCCGATGCTTTAGGCGGCGCATCCCTAGCGGGCGTACTCGACGCGCCGATACTGCTGACGCGTGCAAATACACTGCCTGTCGGCGTCAGAAACGAGATCGTTCGCCTCGGCGCGTCACGTGTCATTGTGCTCGGCGAAGAAGGAGCGGTCTCGCGAGATGTGATGAACGCGGTTGCCACCATCAGCGGCGTCTCTGTCGAGAGGATCGGCGGCGTGGATCGTTACGAGACAGCCAGCGAGATTGCCAGCAGGGCGGCAAGCGAGCGCCAGCGCGCCGGCAGGGGCTTGCCGAGCGCGGCATACATTGTCACGGGAGAGGACTTTCCGGATGCACTCTCTGTCTCGCCGATTGCCTATGCGACGGAGCGCCCGATCCTGTTGACCCGCCCCTCCTCGGCAGATACCGCCACGCTTGAAGTGCTGCGCGGCCTTCCGCTGAGCGAGGTCTTCGTTATCGGCGGGACCGGGGTCGTTGCGTCGAGCGTGGCCACGCAAGTCGCCGCAGTCGCGCCGCTAGTCACGCGCATTTCGGGGGCCGATCGCTACGCTACCTCGCTTGCCGTCGCGGCGCATGGCGAGCCCCTCGGCTTGAGATGGAGCGGGCTTGGCGTGGCGGCGGGCACGACCTTCCCCGATGCGCTCGCGGGCGGCATCGCCCAGGGTCGCCTCGGCTCGCTTTTGGTGCTCACTCCGCCGCACGCTATCGACGAGCGCGTAGAGTCGGCGATTCGGGTCAGGCGCGCGCAGATAGGCAAAGTTCGCGTCTACGGTGGCCCAGGCGCGGTTTCCGACGCCCCGCGCGCGCGGATCGCTCACGCCATGCGGGGCACGCGCTAATGCTTTCGATGTGCTAATTTCTCACTTATGACTACCTTTTCATTTTTCGCGCCGGCCCCATTGGGTATCGAAAGGCTGCTCGCCGAGGAGATACTCTCGCTTGGTGCGAGTAACGTTCGGCCTGCGCGAGCGGGCGTCGAATTCTCCGGCGAGCTCGCCGTTGGGTACAGGGTCTGCCTGTGGAGCAGGACGGCCTCGCGGGTTTTGCTGAGGCTCGCCGAGGTGCCGGCATCAAGCCCGGAGGAGCTTTACGAAGGCGTCAATTCGATCGCGTGGGAAGATCATGTCCCGGTCACAGGCTCGATAGCGGTCGACTTCACCGGCTCGAAATCGCCGATCACGCACTCGCACTATGGCGCGCTGAAGGTCAAAGACGCGATCGTCGACAGGTTCCGCGCACGCACGGGAGTTCGTCCCGATGTCGACATACTCACCCCGGATCTGAAGGTCAACGTCGTCGCGCGCTTACGCAGTGCAGTGATAAGCATCGACCTGTCGGGAGATGCGCTGCACAGGCGCGGTTACAGGGTGCCGGGAGTGCAGGTGACCGCTCCGCTCAAAGAGTCGCTGGCCGCGGCCGTCCTGCTCTTCTCGAAGTGGCCTCAAATCGCTGCGCAAGGCGGCCCCCTCATCGACCCCGTCTGCGGTTCAGGTACGTTACTTATCGAGGGAGCGGCGATCGCGGGTGACCGCGCTCCAGGTTTGCTGCGCTCAAGGTGGGGCTTCGATGGGTGGCTCGGGCACGATCCGCAAGCGTGGAGCGACCTCCTCGACGAGGCTGACACCCGGGCCGAGGAAGGAGTTGCTCGCATCCCTCCTGTTTTCGGCTGGGATATCGATCCGCGCGCTGTCGCTTTAGCAAACGAGTGCGTTCGCCGAGCAGGACTCGAACGTTACGTGAGTATCCGCCGAGGCGAAGCTCTTGAGGCATCACCGCCACAGAGCGCCGTCCGCTCGGAAGATGGCGTTTTAGGACTGCTGGCGATGAACCCGCCCTACGGCCAAAGGCTGAAAAGCGACGAAGGCCCGGGTGAGCTTTACGCCTTGCTCGGCGCGCGTGCGCGAGAGGCGTTTCCTGGCTACCGGCTAGCGATGATCGCACCGGAAGCCGCGCCCGCCGAGAGGATCGGAGTGCCCGCTATAGCCTCGCACGACATCTACAACGGCCGCATTCCTGCAAAGATCCACATCTTCGAGCTCCCGTGCCCGGTAATTTCCGGCGTCGGCCTTGCCGCCAGCCCGGATTTCTCGGCGGAGGTTATCTCGGCGACCGAATCCGCCTTCGCCAACAGGCTCCGCAAGAACGCGAGACACCTGCGCTCCTGGGCCAAGCGCTCCGGCGTCAGCTGCTACCGGCTTTACGACGCTGACATACCGGAGTACGCCGTCAGTGTCGATCGCTATGAAGGCGCTGGCCCCGACGCGGGCCGAGTGTGGGCGTGCGTGGCGGAGTACGCTCCACCGCGTACCATCGATCCAGCGGTCGCGAGCAGGCGTCTGGCCGAGGTAGTGGCGGCCGTTCCCGAGGTGCTCGGAATCGGCGCACAAGATGTGTTCGTGAAGGTCAGAAAGAAGCAGAGCGGCCGTTCGCAGTATGAGCGAATGGGCGAGCGGCAGGCTTACTTTACGGTCGCGGAAGGGGGGCTGCTCTTCCACGTCAATCTCTCCGACTACCTGGATACAGGACTTTTTCTCGATCACAGGATAACTCGCGAGATGCTGCGGGAGCGCTCCTTCGGCAAGAGGTTTCTCAACCTGTTCTCGTACACTGGCGCCGCGAGTGTTTACGCCGCTTCCGGCGGGGCGGCCGCCACGGTGAGCGTGGATATGTCTTCGACCTACCTTCAGTGGTCGGAGAGGAACATGGCCGCGAACGGGTTTTCTGGTGATGAGCACGTGAGGATCCGTGCCGACGTCTTAGCGTGGCTGTTTTCACCAGAGGCTAAATCGCTTGCCCCCTTCGACCTCATATTCTGTGATCCGCCGACCTTTTCGAACTCCAAGCGCATGGAAGAAAGCTTCGATGTGCAGCGCGATTACATCAAATTGCTTACCGCGGCGGCTGAGCTGCTGGCGCCTGACGGGGTGATCGTTTTCTCCAACAACATGCGCAAGTTCAAGATGGATCTCTCGGCGCTTGAGGGATCACAGCTTCTGGCCAAAAACATCACCGCCGAGACGATCCCGAAAGACTTCGAGCGCAACAAGAGGATCCACAACGTGTGGAGGATCAGCCGTGCCTCTCGGTAGCGACCTGCCAGCTTACACGCTACGCCGCTCCTCGCGCGCGCGACGCGTCCGGTTGCGGGTGAGCGCGGCCGAGGGGCTCGTGGTTGTCTTGCCGGCAAGGGCGCGAAAGGCCGATGCCGAAACCGCTATCCGCGCTCACTTTAGGTGGATCGAGCGAAACATGGCGGCCGTGGCGCTCCGTCGAGCCGAGCTTGCCGCGCACCCTAGCGAACTTTTGCCCGAGGTAGTCGATCTCGCCGCTTTCTCTGAACGCTGGCCTGTCACGATGCGCCCGGCGCCGCAAAAACGCGCGCGCGCACGAGTCGAGGGTGCTTCGATCGTCGTTTCCGGCGATGTGAGCGACCCGGTCGCCTGCCTGACGGCACTACGTCGGTGGCGCGACGAGCTCGCGAAAGCGCGGTTGCCGCTACTACTCGAAGAGCTCTCCTCGGCGGTAGGGATTTCGTATGGGCGCGCGTCGGTACGCGGCCAGCGCACCCGGTGGGCAAGCTGCTCGAGTACGGGCACGATCTCACTCAACCGCAACTTGGTGTTTCTTCCCAGAGATCTTGTCGAGTACGTCATCTTGCATGAGTTGGCCCATACCATCGAGCCGAATCACTCGCCACGTTTCTGGGCGTTGCTCTCATCACTGTGCCCGCAGGTAGGCTCCGCTCGTGCGCGGATGCGCGAAGCCGGTAGCCGGGTGCCTCCGTGGGCGGAGAAAACGTCCTCGCCGTAGGCCGAGACACCGCCAACACAACACACCCTGGGCGGACCTACCTCAGCAGCGGCGAGGCCTGCCGGACGCGTTCCACGACGCTTGCGGTCTGGGCCCTGACCTTCTCGGCAACGCCTCCTATCGGGGCAAAGGAGTCGTCGAGCAGGTGAAAAGGCGCGTGCTCCCCGATGGTTTCCTGCACCTGCGAGCGCCACTTCTCTGGCAGTAGCGGGTCGGGATCGACCTTGAGCATCGCGGCTAGCAGCAGCGTCCACGCGCGAGGTGTGCCGAGGTAAGCATCGTACCCGCCGCCGCCCGTTGCGCACAGGCGTCCGCCGCACACCTCCTCGGCAATCTGAACGAGGCCTTCTGCGATACCGCTGTAGCCGGAGAGGGTAAGCCCGAGGTGGGTCAGCTGATCTGTGTGCAGCGCATCGGCTCCGCATTGAGCGACGATCACATCGGGCTTGAACGCGGCTATCGCCGGAGCGATCACTTCCCGCAAGACAAGGCGGTAACAGGCATCGTCGGCCAGCGGTGGCAGCGGTACGTTAAGCGCGTAGCCCTTACCTGCTCCGACGCCCGTGTCTAGAACCCGTCCGGTGCCGGGAAACAGGTACCGTCCCGACTCGTGCACCGAGATGGTAAGCACGTCCGGGCTGTCATAGAAGATGCCTTCGACGCCGTCGCCATGGTGAGCGTCGATGTCGATGTAGGCCACGCGCAGGCCAGGATGGTCTCTGGTCATCACAGCGATAGCGCAGGCGGGATCGTTGTAGATGCAAAACCCGGACGCGGACTCGCGGTGCGCGTGGTGAAGTCCGCCCGCGATGCTCAAGGAGCTGCGAGCGTCGCCTTCTACGACCGCGCGAAGCGCTTCGATCGTGGCCCCGCATATCAGTGCGGCCGTCTCGTGCATCTGGTGGAAGGCGGGGGTGTCGGCGGTACCGATGCCGCGCCTCGCGCTGAAGCGCGCAGGGTCTTTCGAGGCATCCATCACGGTGTCGATGTATGCTCGGCTGTGCACGGTCGACAGGTCTTGTACTTCTGCGGCTTCGACTTCAACGATATTCGCCCTGGCACCGCGCCTCGACGGCGAATCACCATCGCATAAGTACCCGCATGCGTACATAAGATCGAGCGCGAGTGTGAAACGCTCAGGCCGCATCGGATGCATCGGCCCGAAGTCGTACTCGGCCATCTGCTGACTGTAGGGCAAGATCACTCTCATTGCGGCTCGCGGGTTAGTCGGCCCTCGCCGAAGGGAATAATCATTTACGTCCCGCCTGCTGGTCGAATAGGGTCACTTAGCGTATTATAAGATGCTTATGCTAATAACGTACGCCGATGGGAGGGTTGCTAATGGAAAACCATATTATGGTGTGGGAACTTCCAATAGAAAGTGCGATGGGGCAACGTCCCATCAAGCTTGATGATACCACTTTGCGAGATGGAGAGCAGACCGCCGGCGTGGTATTTACAAACGCCGAGAAGGTCAAGATAGCGCAGATGCTCGACGATGTCGGCGTCGACCAGATCGAAGCCGGAATTCCCGTGATGGGCGGTGATGAGCGCGCCGTTATCGAGGAGATCGCGAACATGGGGCTGAGGGCTTCTGTGCTCGGCTGGAACCGCGCGAACATCGTTGACATACAGACATCGCTTGATTGCGGCGTCGACGCGGTCGCCATCTCCCTTGCAACGAGCGACATCCACATCGCCACGAAGCTACAAAAGGACAGAGCCTGGGTTCTCAACACGATCCGTGAGTCCGTGGCCTTTGCTAAGAGTAACGGCGTCTATGTGTCGGTCAACGCCGAAGATGCGAGCCGCACAGAGATGGCTTTTCTGATCGAGTACGCCAAGGCTGCCAAGGCCGAGGGAGCGGACAGGATCAGGTTTTGCGACACGATAGGCGCGCTCGATCCTCTTCGCACCTACAAGGTGATCCGCGAGCTGATCGAGGCCACCGGCCTTGATGTGGAGATGCACACGCACAACGACTTCGGCCTTGCGGTGGCAAACGCGCTTGCCGGATTGCACGCTGGAGCGAACTGGGTCAATGTGACCGTCGGTGGACTTGGGGAAAGGGCTGGTAACGCAGCGCTCGAAGAGGTCGTGATGGCCCTGAAGTACATCGAGGGAGTTGAGCTCGAAATCGGCACCGAGAGCTTCCGGAAGATGGGCGAGTTTGTGATGGCGGCCGCGGGAAGGACTGTTCCTGTCTGGAAGTCGATCATCGGTACCAACGTATTTGCGCACGAAAGCGGCATTCACGCCGACGGGGTCATAAAGAATCCGAAAACATACGAGATATTTTCTCCTTGCGAGGTGGGTCTCGAGCGTCAGATAGTTGTAGGTAAGCACTCGGGCTCTCGCACTCTGGAGATGAAGTTCGAGGAGTACGGCGCTGAGATAACTCATGAAGATGCTGTTGGGCTGCTACCTATGGTGCGCACAAAGGCGATTGAACTCAAGCGCCCCCTCTTCGACAAGGAGCTGGTGGAGTTGTACGCGGAGTTCAAGCGTATGAAGACCTTGCAGTCCCGCACATAGTCAGCGAAAGGGTGGTCAAGATTTCTGGCAAAACAATCTCCGAGAAAATACTCTCGGCACACTCGGGTATCGATGCGCGTGCCGGCGACATCGTTATCGCCGATGTTGATTTCGTGATGGGACAGGACGGCACGTCGCCCCTTGCGATTCGCGCACTGGAAAAGATGGGTGTCGAGAGCCTTTTCGACCCTGCGAAGGTCGCTTTAGTCATAGACCACAGCAGCCCCAGCCCTATCGAGGGTGTCAGTGCTCTGCATACGATCATGCGTGACTTTTGCAAGAAGACAGGCTGCAAGATATACGACATCGGTGAGGGAGTTTGTCACCAGCTAATCCCGGAGCACGGGCATGTCGTCCCGGGTGATCTCATGGTTGGCTGTGACAGCCACACGTGCACCTATGGTGCGCTCAATGTTTTTTCCACCGGAGTGGGCAGCACCGATGGGGCGGCAGCGATGGCTTCGGGCAAGCTCTGGTTCAAGGTGCCTTCGACCATGAGGGTCACCTACGAGGGCGAGCTACAGCCCGGTGTCTATAGCAAGGACCTTATTTTGCATCTCTCGGGAAAGATCGGCGTGGACGGCGCGACATATGAGGCCATAGAGTTTCACGGGCCGGTAATAGATGCGCTGTCGATAGACGCCCGGATGACGATCTCTAACATGGCGGTCGAGGTGGGCGCGAAGGCCGGTCTCATGAAGGCCGACGCCAAGACTCTGGCCTGGTTTGAGGGTAGGAGTCCAAAATCCCCCGCTCCCGTTGAGCCCGACGAAGATGCTACATATATTAGAGAGCTGACTTTCGATGTATCTGGGATAGGTCCCCAGATCGCCAAACCCCATGCGGTGGACAATGTCTCTCCCATCGAGGAGGTAGCAGGCACTCCAATCGCCCAGGGTGTTCTCGGCACGTGTACCAATGGCCGTTTTGAGGACTTGAAGATCGCGGCTGACATTTTGCGCGGGAGAAAGATTCATCCTGACGTGCGTCTCATCGTTGCGCCAGCGAGCAAGCGGATTTTTCTCGACGCGATGAACGCCGGTTATGTGAGCGATCTTATCGAGGCAGGCGCTGTCTTTGTTACTCCGGGTTGCGGTCCTTGCGTGGGAACCCACAATGGAGTGCCGTCCGATGGCGAGAATGTGATAAGCACCGCCAACAGAAACTTCAAGGGGCGCATGGGTAATAGCAACGCGTTTATCTACCTAGGTTCTCCAGCCACGGTCGCCGCTTCGGTGCTTGAGGGCAAAATAGTCGACCCCAGAGAGGTGCTTTCATGAAGACGCTTTCCGCGAAGGCATATAAATACGGTGACGACATCAATACCGATTACATAATTTCCGGCAAGTACAAGTTCAAATCGGCTGATATGGAAGCGATGGCGGTTCACGCCATGGAAGACCTCGATCCCCGGTACTACGAGAAGGTCAGCCCGGAAGGCGGATTTCTTGTCGCCGGGAAGAACTTCGGCATGGGATCCAGCCGTGAGCAGGCGCCGTTGGTATTGATTCACAGCAACACAAAAGCTGTGCTGGCCAAGAGTTTCGCCAGGATATTCTTTCGCAATGCGATCAACACAGGACTTCCCGTTGTCGAGTGCGATACCGATCTGATCGATGACGGCGATGAGCTCACTGTCGATTTGACGGCTGGAATCATCACCAACCACACCAAGGGCACAGAGATACCCTTTCCGCCACTGCCTCCGGTGATGGCGCAGCTTTTGGCCGATGGCGGCCTGGTGGAGCACTTCAAGAAACACGGCGGATTCGCGCTGTAGGTCGCGTTTTTAAATGGGATGGACAGTGGCAGTGAGCAAAAAGAAGGCACTCGAAAAGAATACACCCGAAGCCGATGGCGCTCTCCTTAGAGGCACGGTCGAAGAGATCGCCGAGATGGCTTCCGGCAGCGAGGAGACACTGCTTTTGGTGGTGGGCTCACTGTCGTGCGATCGAAGGACGCAGCGCACGCTTGCTGCTCGTGTAGTGCGCTTGTTGACGGAAAGCAGGCCGGATCTGCTCAGGGGTTACGGACCCGAGCTCGCCGATGCCCTTTTGAGACCGGAGGCGCAAACGCGCTGGGAGATACTCGCCGCGCTGGAGAAGATGGTGGCCCAGGATGCAAGGGTCGCGGATCGGGCCATCGGCGCTACGGTTACATCCCTGCACGACGCAGAGTCCGGGATTACCCGACTCGCTGCGTTTCAACTGCTGTGTTCTTATGGCGCAACGACCGCCCATCGCTCGGAGAAGGTTTGGCCCTTCATCGATGAGGCGGTTCGCGTCTATCATGGGGATCCGGAGTTCCCGAGTATGCTTCTGGGAGTGTATCGTCTCGTGACCGGTGCCGCCTCAGATGAGGTGAAGTTGGCGGCTGCCAAAAGGATGGAGTTTGATGCGGAAACCGCTAAAGGTATCGTCGGCCATCGGGCCAGAATGATAGTTGGATGTGCGCCAACAAAGAAGAAGAAACTGAAGCGCTGAAATGGAGGTCTGCAACGCATGACGAGGCACACGGTAACAGTGATTCCCGGCGATGGTATTGGTCCTGAGCTAACCCAGGCCATGATCCGCGTCGTTGAGGCAACGGGCGTGGATATTGAGTGGGAGTTCGCTTACGCCGGCACGGATGTAATGGCCGAGTACGGAACACCCCTGCCAGACGAGGTGCTGGAATCCGTCCGCAAGAACAAGGTCGCTATCAAGGGCCCGATTACGACGCCTGTAGGTACTGGCTTTCGCAGCGTCAATGTCGCCTTGCGCAAAGAGCTCGATCTTTACGCCTGTCTCCGCCCCGCGTTTTCGATTCCCGGCAGCGGCGCGCGTTTCGAGGATATCGACCTGGTAATCGTCAGGGAGAACACGGAAGACCTCTACGCTGGAGTCGAGTTCGAGCAGGGCTCACAGGACGCCGCCGATCTCATCCGGTTTGCCGAAGAGCGTGGTGCCGGAAAGATCCGTCCGGACTCCGGACTGTCTATAAAGCCGATATCGATCACTGGCACAAGGCGAATCGTGAAGTTCGCCTTTGATTACGCGATAGCAAACGGCCGGAAAAAAATCACAGCGGTGCATAAGGCAAACATCCTCAAGCACTCCGACGGACTCTTTCTCAAGGTCGCCCGTGAGGTGGCGCAAGAGTACTCCGACAGCGGAATTGAGTTTGAGGATTACATAGTGGACGCCACCTGCATGCAGCTGGTGCTTCACCCGAAATGGTGGGACGTACTCGTGCTGCCCAACCTTTACGGGGACATAGTTTCCGATCTGTCCGCCGGTCTTGTCGGAGGACTGGGCATTGCTCCCGGAGCGAACATTGGCACCGAGTGCGCTCTGTTCGAGCCGGTACATGGCTCGGCGCCAAAGTACGCAGGCAAGAACATGGCAAACCCGACGGCGCAGATTCTCTCGGCGACGCTCATGCTAAGACACCTCGGCGAGAGCGATGCGGCTGACCGTCTCCTAGGCGCCGTGTACGAGGTCATTGGCGCCGGCGAGAAGGTCACCTACGATATCAGGCGCTCGCGTTATGGAAACACTGATGGCGCTGTCGGCACGCAGGAGTATGCCGATGCACTGATTGAGGCGATGGCGTAGGGAGCGTTTTCGGCGATGAAGGGCCGACGTGAGGCGGTTGGCGAGATTCTGAAGCAGCTTGCAGCCGCCAGCCCCAGGCGAAAGACGGTCATGGTAGCGGCTATCACTGCGATTGTCGTGACAGCCATTGCCGTTGCGGTCTATTTTCAGGACCCGAGCGCCAAAGATGAGCGCGGACAGGTCGCTGACACCACCGAAAACCGTTCAGGATCCGGTGATCGCGACACGACTTCCTCGAATGCTTCTGGTGGGCCGACAGCTGAACCGACGCCGACAGCTGAACCGACGCCGGCCGCCACCTCCGCCGCGCCTCCGAAGACGGAAACTACGACCGGCAGTCAGGCAGCTACTGGCGCCGGTGGCCTTCGCGGGCGGATCGCCTATCGCCTTGAAGACGCAGTGTGGGTGGCTTGTGAGGACGGGCGTGACCCCGTGAGGGTCGCCTCGCTCGGGACTGGCCCGATCACACTCTCTCCGAACGGCGCTTTTATCGCGACGGTGCATGATGGGTCGATTGTTCTCGTGAACGTCTCGACAGGAGTCGCGAGGAGCGCTGGTCCCGCCGAGGCTATGCGTCCTGTTTGGCTCAAAGACTCCTCGGCTGTGCTATATGTGCGTGTGACTTCAGGCTCGGCGAGTCCTGAGGTTTGGAGGCTGCCTGTGTCGGGAGGCGGAGCGCAAAAGGTCGTCGATGGGCACTCTCCAGCAGCTGCGGCGGATGGAACCGTGGTTGCGATCCCACCTTTTGATCCTGCCAAACCTGAGGCCGAGCAGGCGTATTTCTGGGTGCTCAGGCCCGGCAGCGCGCTTTCAAGATCAAAGACGGCAGCCCGCGTCAACGCTATCGATGTCATGTCGGGCAGGGTCGTCTACGCTACCGGCGGCGGATCGATGGGTGGCACGGGTCCGGCGATATGGATTGCCGCAATCGATGGCAGGGATTCTCGGCGGGTCATACAGGGGTCTCCAGGAAACCGGCCGTTTGGCTACAGCGACTTGCGTTTGTCGCCTACGGGCAGGCATGTTTTGGCGACTCTTTCTGGGGATGACGGTTACTCCAGGGTCCAAGTGATCGACTTGGGTACCGGGGGCGTGACCCACCTTACGGTGAGGCGTGATACCTATCCGATGGGATGGACCGCCGATGGCGCGGAAGTAAGATTCTTCGAGGGCAATGCCTTTCAGGGAGAGTCAAGTTCCTTGCTGGGGGCGCGTAAAGACGGAACAGGCCGAGAAGTGGTAGTTCAGGGTGCTCGTTGACCGGTGCCAAGCAGGATAATAGGCGATTGAGGCAGGATTATCGGGGAATTATTTGCGATTATCCCCTAGGGGGTATTGTGGAATTGTGATGTAAATCACATACTTTACGCATAGTAGCCAATGCGGCTTTAGGAGAGGGCGGCTGTCGCTATGCGTGTTCGATTTGGGGTTATTGCGTTAATGTTGGTTTCTGCCTTTTTTTGGGGGACGACGTCAGCTTTTGCTGCACTGCCGGAGCCGCCTTTCGAGACCAACGCTGAGTGTATCGCGTGTCACGACGTAGCGGCCGACGCTCCCGTATTCAGCCGAGTCAACTTTTCTGTGTCTGAGCTGGTTGATTACAACCGATGTCGAACATGTCACTTCAATCTTCCCGACCAAACTCGCTGGGCAGGTAGGGACGTATTGATTCACTACCATGCGGAGATGAGGTTCTGTCATAGCTGTCACGATGGCTCGCAGGACTTTTGGTTCCCGATGCCCGAGCCTCGGGTGAACAATCTGACTTTGACGGAGTACGGGTTTTTTGCGAACGCGCAGTCCTTACTGGCCTCTCCCGCCGCCCTCCATCAGATTCATATCACAGAGGATTGGGTTGAGCGGGAGTTCGGTGACGAGTACCCACAGTGCTCGCGATGTCATGCCTCGGCAGCCTGCTCGGCCTGTCATGTGGCCCCTGTGGCTCATGAGAATCACGCGCTGCCGGATTATCCCGCTGTCCCGATGAGACAAACCGATGGACTTATTGTGGGTGTTACGACATCGACGTGCATAAACCCTGCGTGTCATGCTGTATCGCAAGCTGGGCTTCCTGGGTTTTCACCAGGATGTGCCGATGTCTGTCATGTCGGGTACGAGGCGTATCATGGCTACGAAAGCATCGATCACGTCGCCGAAGATGGAGTGATCGAGGGAGTCACCTGCTCCTCATGTCACGCTCTTGATCTGGAAGCCGAGCATCAGAGACCCAGCGCGAGCACTACGGGGATCGGGTGTGCGGTCTGCCATCCCTACCCGCGTGATACTTATACGGTATGGAATCAGAGCTGCATACAAGGCGGCTGTCACACAGTCGGTTCCGCGGATCCATATCATGCTGCGGCGGAAGCCGGGCATGTGATAGTGGCGGCCGGTGAGGTCTGCCTTGCCTGCCATGCCGGGACCGATCTTGCCGAGATTCACACCGCCGCGGTATATCCGGCGATCCCCGAAAGGCGATCTTGCCTGGTGTGCCATTCGCCGGTCGCACCGTCTCAGCCTGCGACCTTGCCGGCTACAGGCGATTGCACTGTGTGCCATTTCACTTTCGAGCAGCACTACGACGAAGTTGCGCATCGCAGCACGTGGGATATGGCGGGTTGCGGCGGAGATGGCTGTCATACCACTCCCGACCTGATGCTGGCCCACACGGAAATCGTCCGCGATTTTACATGTATGGACTGTCATCGTTCCGCGGATCCTGTTGTCATCAGGGCGATCGAGCAGCGTCAGACCGCATGTGACGCCTGCCACGTAAGAGTGGAGCAAGACGTGGCTCACAGGCCGGTGCATTGGGCCAGTCCACTATTGATTGGAGCCGGCGGGATACCAAATTACGCATACTGGACGGGGTCACTGGCTGGCCCGGCCACTACCGACTGTGCGATGTGCCATACCAGCAACCTTGTTGATGAGCATATGGGCACCTTTGAAATGGTGGGTGGAGTCGAAGTGGTGACCCGGCTGCCGCGCTACGACGCACGAGGCAACGCCTTGTCTTGCGCAAGCTGTCATCGGTCCACTGATTTGAGAACCGGCATCGCAATCGCTACCCGGCAGACAGGTTGCAATGCGTGTCACGATGTTCATGGGCCGATCGGTGAGATACATCAGTCTGTGTTCGCCGAGGATCCCGAGGTATCGTGCGTTAGCTGTCACTCCGCCGACCTGACGATAGAGCACGGTACTGGGATGACCGCAACGACTCCTTCCGGACGCCAACTTACCGGTTGCGCGATATGTCACTCTTACTTCGAAGGCGAGATGGGTCAGCGATCGGAAGCCGCGATCGACGCGCGCGATACCCGATGCACAGCCTGCCATGTTACTTATCATGATGATTTGACAGCGCATCTTGCCACCAGTACTGCATCGGTTGCGGGATGCGGGCGTTGCCATGGTGTCATTGTTGATGGTGCCATAGACGTCGCGCCATTGCACGCAGGAGCTCCGCAAAGTTGCAACGTCTGTCATGCAAATCGAGCGCGCGTACCTGACCTGGCCGCCGAGACCGCGGAGTGTTCAAGCTGTCATGCTGTCACCGGCGTTGAATACCATCGGAATATGGACACCCTGCATGAGTTTGGCGCAATGGATCCCTCGTGCGCCTTGGCGGGATGCCATGGCTCGAACATGCTACCTCAGGTGCATGAGCCGTTTATGGACAGGTATCCCCAGTACACCGATACCTGTGCGCTATGTCATCTAAACACCGATACAGCTCGCATTGACTGGAGTAGGGCCACGGCGGACTGCTCGACGTGCCACGTCGTGCACGGAGACATTGATGTAATTCATCAGGCGCCAGATAGCCAGGAGTGCGTCGCGTGCCACAGGACCGCGGATGTGATTGCCCTGCATCCTGAGTGTGGAACCTGCCATAACGCGGCAGTGGACACTACAGTAACCGCCAGGTGCGTCAACTGTCATGATTACTCGCCTGTAGAGCAGAGGCACTATCCGGCAGCCGCTCATCAGGCAACACTGCAGCAGAACTGCAGGGCGTGTCACTACGTGGATCTCTCAGCTGAGCACAGAAGGCCAGGAGTTGGACCTATAGGTTGCGTGCGGTGCCATGTCTATGAGAGGTTCCCAGCTGTCTGGGATCGTGGGTGCACACAATGTCATCCTGTTTACCACGATCAAATGCCTCAGCGACACGTGTCAACGAACACCGGTTGCGCGGGTGCCGGCTGCCATAACATTCAGGATGTTGCCACCATTCATACTACCGCTGCTCCTGGTGGAGGGTGTTCGGTGTGTCACATCAGTCCGAGTCAGCCAGCCACGACCACGAACTGCTCCACATGCCACCCAGGGATTGGGCTTGACAGGCACAGGGGAGTACATGATGGAAGACCGGCCAATGGTGTTGGGTGCGAGGGTTGCCACTTCCGGTTTGTGGACGAGGAGCATTTAGTGCTGGGTTATAACTGTGCGACATGCCACAGGTCCACGAACCCTGTCGTGCGCGCGGCCATCGAAGCTAACGATCTTCGTTGCCTGACTTGTCACCCTGACTCCGCGCACAATGCGCGCCAAGCGATGGAGTTCGATCCTAGGAATGCGTCGATGCACAGGGTGCGAGCGGATCTTCCGGGCATGCGTAACAGATTTGTGGTAAACGGGATCACCTATACATGGGCACTGCCACCAGTGAATACATTCCTTTTGCCGGGATGGACATACGACTCTATTGTCACATGCAATGATTGCCATACATATACCAACGCGGCAGGGCCTCATGGCGCGGCGATGAGAATCAATATCGATCCGGCGTTTCCGAATCCATTCCGTGTCACGACGGGCAACGAGAGCAATACCGCGCAACTAAGCGCCAACTCCCCGACGGGGATGAGCATGACAAAGGAGGGCTCACAGCCGGCCAGGATAATCTGCGAAAAGTGCCATGATCTTCGGACTCCTGGAGGAACCTGGAGCACGAATGCGCATCAGGAGCACGATGACAGGGGTCGGGAAGGAGCTTACTGTAATCAGTGTCATGTAGCTATTCCACATGGCTGGGGCAGGCCCCGGTTGCTCGGCACAGTATGTGATCCACCTGCTTACAGGGCATGGCCCGGGACCGGCCAAAACGATGGTGGTACTTCGCGTATAAGCGTTAGGAGCTATACGCCGCAGGGTTGGCAGGAACAAGATTGCGGTGCGGCGTGCGATCCAGAGGAGCATCCGCGGCAAGGTACATTCTGGCCGAACATCATGCCTGGCGGGATACCGGGTATGACGACCGGTATCGTAGCGGGTCGCGTAACTGACGCGACAACTACCGCCTCGGTCGGTGGCGCCACAGTGACCGTCGTCAACGTTGGGTCAGCGACAACCGCATCTGATGGAACTTACACGCTGGCCAATATCGTTCCAGGAACGTATTCGATGACCGTCTCGAGAACCGGATATCACACATGGTCGGGTTCCGTAACCGTTACTGCGGGAGGGACCACGACGAGAAACGTGGCTCTATCTGCGGTCGCGGTGGCGCCTACCAATCTCGCGCTGAACAGGGCCTTCACGGCATCGCGATCGGCAAGCACGACTAATACACCGGGTACGGCAGGCGACGGCAATCTGAGCACCTTCTGGTGGTCAAACAGGACCGGAGGCAGTACGACTACGGAGTGGCTTGCTGTTGATTTGGGGTCAAGGTTCAGGGTAAGGACTGTAGAGATCGCATGGAGCGGTGATCTTTGGGCGAGAAACTATCGCATATTGGTCTCAACGGATAATCGAAATTGGACCGAGGCGTTCAGAACAGAAAGCGGAACATCTGCCGTGCAGCGAATCACGTTCTCAGCACGGGACGCACGATGGATTCGAGTCGAGTGCAGTAGGACTGGCACTGGGCGATCCAATGGCTATGGCGTCGCTGAGCTAAGGGTATTTCAGTAGCGAAAGTGGCGTGTGGTAAAGATCGTCAGGGCTTTTGGTATCTCCAGCAGCCCTGGCGATTGCCGTATCTTTGGAACTTCAATATACTTCGCGATAAGTAAATATCGGAATATGGCTTTGACGGAGACGAGTAGAGGCGAACCTTCGTTACAGTGAGTCGGGATTTATCGTGGAAGCCTGACGCGAGACGACTCGAAACCACTCCCGAGCCACTCGGCCAAAAGTTTCATGCGATCCACGAATGACCTTCATGGGCGCAAGAGGCAAGTAAGTCGAGTCGGTGGCAACCGTTATCTGCCGTGCGAGCCCAAGGTCGTATGCTTTTTGCGGTCAAGGGCTTGTCGACATCAGTTTATGGTGTTCACTTCGTGCGGCGTTGCGGTTGTACTTGACCCGAAAGTGCAGGTACAACATGATGCGCCGCATTGTCAAAATCAGATTAGCTCCTGGGGTTGCTCCAGGGTTTCCTGCATTGGCCGGTAGCTTATGAGCAATAAAGTTACTGGTGCCCAAGCACTCGTCAAAGGATTGGTTGCTGAAGGCGTTGACACGATCTTCGGCTATCCGGGTGGCGTCGCTCTTCCCATCTTCGACGCCCTCTATGAGCACGACCAAGTTCGCACTATTCTGCCTCGCCATGAGCAAGGTGCTGTTCATATGGCGGATGGCTATGCTCGCGCGACAGGCAGATGCGGTGTCGCTCTTACCACAAGCGGGCCGGGGGCCACTAACACCGTGACCGGCATCGCCACCGCTTACATGGACTCCATTCCGATTGTTGTTATCACAGCGCAGGTCGCTACCAGCGTTATCGGCACGGATGCATTCCAGGAGTCTGACATCACCGGAATAACCTTGCCTATCACCAAGCACAACTACCTGATAAAGTGCGCGAGCGAGGTGCCGTCAGTGGTGAAAGAGGCTTTCCATATAGCGACGACTGGAAGGCCAGGCCCGGTGCTCATAGACATTCCGGTTGATGTCAGCAAGGGTGAGCTGGAGTACGAGTGGCCCGAGGTCGCACATCTTCCGGGCTATAGGCCCACCTATCGCGGGCACGCCAAACAGATCAAGCAGGCAGCCCAGATGATCTCGAAGGCTCGCAAACCACTCCTTTACGTCGGCGGCGGAGTTATCGCCAGTGCCGCTGCCAAAGAGCTGAAGGATCTCGCCGAGCTCATGCAGATTCCGGTGACAACTACGATGATGGGCAAGGGCGCCTTTCCTGAGGACCATCATCTTTGGATCGGCATGCCTGGAATGCACGGCGCCAAGTACACCAACTACTCGATTACTGAGACCGACCTGCTCATCGCGGTTGGAGTTCGCTTTGACGACAGGGTGACGGGCAAGCTCTCGGCCTTTGCCAGCAAAGCGAAAGTCATCCACATCGACATCGATCCAGCCGAGATTGGAAAAAATAAGAACGTGGACGTCCCGGTAGTCGGGGACGCAAAAACCATTCTCGCGGGTATAGTCGCTGAGTTGCGCAAGATGGTCGCGCAGCCGCGAACCGATGCGTGGATGAGAGTGATCGATGACTGGCGCAAGAGGTTCCCCCTGCATTACGCTACCGAGCCGGGAGTTCTCTACCCTCAGTATGTGGTTGAGAGGGTCAGCGAGCTTACAAAAGATCGCGATACGATAATCTGCACTGAAGTTGGCCAGAACCAGATGTGGGCATGCCAGTTCTACACACTGAGGCACCCTCGCTCCTGGGCCTCCTCGGGCGGACTCGGTACGATGGGCTATGGATTGCCCGCAGCGATCGGCGCTCAGGTCGGAAGGCCGGACGCGCTTGTCATCGACATTGCAGGCGACGGCTCTATTCAGATGAACAGCCAAGAGATGGCCACGGCGGCTATCAACAATCTGCCGGTCAAGGTAGTTATATTGAACAACGGCTTCCTGGGCATGGTTCGTCAGTGGCAGGAGCTCTTTTATGAAAGACGCTACTCGGCATCTGTCCTGTCTCGGGATATACCGGATTTCGTGAAGCTCGCCGAGGCTTATGGATGGATGGGCGAGAAGATATCTCACCCCGAAGATGTCGATGCCGCTCTTCTTCGTGCCTTCGAGCATCCGGGTCCAGCTATGCTTGATTTCCGGGTCGCCCCCGAGGAGTGCGTTTATCCGATGGTGGCTCCAGGGGCCAGTATCGATGAGATGCTCGGCGGTGTTCCGGGGTGTCCGGTCTCGGAGATGCTCGGCGACGATCTGCTTGAGGAGGTGTGGGAGTAAGATGAACCATACGTTGTCGGTTTTGGTGGAGAACAAGCCCGGAGTGCTAACTCGCGTGGCATCGCTTTTCGCGCGCCGGGGTTTCAATATCGACTCTCTGGCTGTTGGACCTACCGAGGATCCCACGCTCTCGCGGATCACTATCGTGGTCAGCGCCGCAGACACTCCACTTGAGCAGATCACAAAGCAGCTTCACAAGCTCGTGAACGTGATAAAGATCCAGGATCTCGATCCATCGCAGTTGGTCGACAGGGAGCTCGTGCTTTTCAAGGTCAATGCCGCGCCGGAACGCCGTCATGAAATCATTGAGATAGCGAACGTCTTTCGCGCAAAGATAATTGATGTGGGGAAGAATTCTTTGACGATAGAGGCCACCGGATCGGCCAGCAAGATAGAGGCCCTGGAGGATCTTTTTCGAGCGTACGGCATCAAGGAGCTTGCACGGACAGGCAGGGTCGCCCTCGCGCGCGGCCCCAAAGAAAACACCAAGGCATAAACAGGGAGAGGAACCACCATGGCGATTATGTACTACGAAAAAGACTGCGATCTGAGTGTGATAAAAAACCGTAAGATCGCGGTTATAGGCTACGGCTCGCAAGGACATGCTCATGCGCTCAACCTCCACGACTCCGGATGCAATGTCAGAGTTGGCCTGAAGGCCGACTCCAAATCATGGGAGAAGGTAAAGAGCGCCGGGTTGAAGGTCATGACCCCTCGCGAGGCGGCCGCCGAGGCGGATATAGTCATGATCTTAGCTCCCGATGAGGTCCAGGGGCATATTTACTACTCGGAGATACACGAGCACATGACAAGCGGCAAGGTGCTCGCATTTGCCCATGGCTTCAATATCCACTTCGGTCAAATAGAGCCGCCTGACAACATCGATGTCATCATGATCGCCCCCAAAGGCCCCGGCCACATGGTGCGCCGCGTCTTTACCGAGGGATCGGGCGTTCCGTGCCTCATAGCGGTTCACCAGGACGCCAGCGGTCAGGCGCGCGATATCGCGCTGGCTTGGGCGGCTGGCGTGGGCGGTGCCCGCGCGGGCGTTATCGAGACGACCTTTGCCGAGGAGACGGAGACCGATCTCTTCGGCGAGCAGGCGGTGCTTTGTGGCGGCGCCACGGCACTCGTCATGGCTGGCTTTGAGACGCTGGTGGAGGCGGGCTATCAGCCGGAGGTCGCTTACTTTGAGTGCTTGCACGAACTCAAGCTCATCGTCGATCTGATGTATGAGGGCGGAATGGCCAAGATGTTCGATTCGATAAGCAATACCGCGGAGTTCGGCGCGTATGTCACCGGACCTAAGATCGTCACCGACGAGACGCGTCAAGCGATGGCGGAGGTTCTGTGGAACATCCAAAGCGGCAACTTCGCTCGCGATTGGATGCTTGAGAACAAGGTCTCGCAGCCTCACTTCAAAGCAATGCGGCGTATCAACTCTGAGCATCTAATCGAGGATGTCGGTCAGGATTTGAGGCAGATGTTCACGTGGTTGGAAAAGGAGTGAGCAGCATGAAAAAAAGCTACCTCATGACACCTGGGCCCACACCGGTTCCCGCCGAGGTGTTACTCACGCAGGCAGCGCCGATCATCCATCACAGGACACCTGAGTTCTCCAAGGCTTTCGCGCAAGCCATCGAGGGCCTCAAGTATGTCTTCCAGACCACCAGCGACGTTCTTCTCTTCGCCAGCTCGGGTACTGGAGTTATGGAAGCCGCGATCGCGAATTGTTTCTGCGCGGGCGACAAGGTTATCGTCGCGCGCAACGGCAAATTCGGGGACAGGCAAAAGCAGATTTGCGAGGTCTATGGGCTTCAAGTCGTTGACTTGAGATACGAATGGACACAGGTCGCAAGCCCCGAAGATATTGCCCAGGCGCTCCGGGACAATCCGGACGCAAGGGGCGTAATAGTCACGCAATCCGAAACCTCCAGCGGTGTCCTAAACGACGTGAAGGCAATTGGCGCTATCGTTCGCGATTACCCCGATTGTGTTCTGATCGTCGACAGCATCACCGGTATCGGAGCCGTCGAATGCAGAGCCGACGAGTGGGGACTCGATGTCGTTATGACGGGCTCCCAGAAGGGCCTTATGCTTCCGCCCGGCCTGGCCGCCTGTTCGGTCAGCGAGAAAGCGTGGCGGGCTTATGAGCGCTCGACTCTGCCGAAGTTTTACTTCGACTGGATGAAGTACAAGAAGAACATCGAAAAGGACACCACGCCTTTCACCCCGGCGGTCTCACTCGTGCTCGGTCTGAACGTAGCGCTTTCCATGATCGCCGAGGAGGGCCTGGGTAACACCATAGCCCGCCATGCCAGGCTTGCCGAGGCTACACGTGCGGGATGCGAGGCGCTCGGACTGAAGCTTTTCGCTCCGCCAGAGGGTCGCGGCAATGCGGTGACACCGGTCTGGGTTCCGGATGATATCGACGGCAAAGCGCTGGTAAAGATGATGAAAGACAAGTACGGCGTGACTATCGCGGGTGGCCAGGACGAGTACACAGGTCGCATTTTCCGTATCGGTCACCTGGGGTACTTCGGTCAGTTCGACATAATCGTGACCCTTACGGCCCTTGAGATGACGCTGGCTTCTCTCGGCTATCAATTTGAGCGTGGCGCAGGTGTGAGAGCCGCCGAGTCTGTTTTTATGGAATCATGAGAGGCGCACATATGAGGAGCAGATCATGAAGATATTGGTCGCGGAAAAGATCGCCAAGCAAGGCATCGACAAGCTCAACGAGGAGTTCGAGGTTACAGTGCGAACAGATCTTACCCCTGAGCAGCTCGTTGAGATGATACCCGGGTATGACGCGCTTATTGTGCGCTCGGCGACACGAGCCACGCGCGAGGTGATCGAAGCGGGTGTGGACTTGAAGGTCATCGGACGCGCCGGTGTCGGTGTTGACAACGTGGATGTTCAGGCGGCCACGGAAAGAGGCATCATCGTGTGCAACGCGCCGACGTCCAACATCGTTTCGGCCGCCGAGCACACTGTTGCTCTGATGCTGGCACAGTCGCGAAATATCGCGCAGGCGAATGCAAGCATGAAGCAGTGCAAGTGGGAGCGCTCAAAGTACACCGGCGCGGAGCTTTACGAGAAAACGCTGGCGATATTTGGCCTCGGAAGAATCGGCTCACTTGTGGCTGAGCGCGCCCGCGGCTTTGGTATGCGCATCATCGGCTTCGATCCATACACTACGCCCGAGCGCGCCTCGGCGATGGGCGTCGAAATGCTCGACAACATCGATGAGGTATTGGCCCAGGCCGATTACATCACGGTGCATCTGCCCAAGACCAAAGAGACGATCGGCATGTTCGGCGCCGAGCAGTTCTCGAAGATGAAAGACGGAGTGCGGCTGATAAACACAGCTCGCGGAGGCATCTTCCAGGAGCAAGCGCTTCGCAAGGCCCTCGAAGACGGCAAAGTGGCCGGCGCCGCGATCGATGTATTCGAGGTCGAGCCGTGCACAGACTCCTCCCTGATCGACTTCGACAACGTCATTCTCACGCCGCACCTTGGCGCAAGTACCGCCGAGGCGCAGGACAGGGCGGGCGAGCAGATCGCCGCCTATGTGGCGGCTGGGCTTCGCGGCGAGATGGTTCCCACCGCTGTGAACATAGTGCCGGTCTCCCCTGAGGTTTATGAAAAGGTCGGACCGTACCTTTCGATTACCGAGGACCTTGGAAAGATGGTCGCCCAGATGGCGCATCAAGGCCTCGAATCACTCGATATCAGGTTTGTGGGAGCGCTCGCCGAGACCGACACCCGCATCCTCAAGACCGCGATGCTCAAAGGACTTCTGGCGGTTGTCAGCGCCGAGTCGGTCAACTTCGTAAATGCTGATTACTACGCCGAGCAGCGCGGCATTCACGTCATCGAGACAAAGCAGACCGAGGCTACGGATTATGTTTCGATGGTCTCGGTCACCGGAGTGGGCCCGGGCGGGCGCATCGAGGTTGCGGCCTCGCTCATCGGCAAGAAGAATGAGCCGAGAATCGTGTCGCTGTTCGGTTACGATCTCGACATGGCGCCATCACAGTTCATGGCCTTTTTCACCTATCGCGACCGGCCAGGCATGATCGGCAATGTCGGAACGATCCTTGGCTCCGAGGGCATCAATATCGCCTCCATGCAGGTCGGCAGGGACGAGGCCGGCGGAAAGGCCTTGATGGGCGTGACGGTCGATTCTTCGATAAGCGCTGAGTTGCTGCGTACGATAGTCGAGAAAGTCGGCATGGATGAGGCGTGGGGCGTGGAGCTGTGAGAGGAATCATGGAGCGCGGAGTCGCGAGGGGAATCACCTAGTGAGCGATCCATCACCTAAAGCGCCAGAGAAGGTCTTCATCTTCGACACCACTTTGCGTGACGGGGAGCAGTCCCCGGGCGCGAGTATGAACACCGAGGAGAAGCTCGAGATCGCCCGTCAGCTCGTGCGGCTCGGCGTCGATGTGATCGAGGCCGGATTTCCGGCTTCGAGCCCCGGCGATTTTGAGAGCGTCAGGCTAATCGCCGCCGAGGTGGGCGACGCAGCTGTGGTGTGCGCGCTTTCACGTGCGGTTCCTGCTGATATCGAGAGCGCCGCGGCCGCGCTTGTCGGCGCGAAAAGGCCACGGATCCATACCGGGATAGGGGTGTCTGAGAGTCACATGCGCGACAAGTTGCGCGTCACTCCGGAAACCGCCATCGAGCGAGCGGTAGCTGCGGTGAAGTTGGCTCGCTCCCTCGTCGATGACGTGCAGTTTTACGCCGAGGACGCCGGTCGGGCGGATCCGCTCTTCCTCTACAGGATGGTTCAGGAGGTTATCTCGGCAGGCGCGACCGTCATCAATATTCCGGACACCACGGGGTACACCTATCCGGAGGAGTTCGGAGCCTTGGTGCGTGGACTTTTCGACTCTGTCGACGGCATCGAGGGCGTGACCGTGGCCGTTCATTGCCACAATGATCTGGGCATGGCCACCGCCAATGCGCTCGCGGGCGTCAAGGCGGGCGCTCGGCAGGTCGAGTGCACGATAAACGGCATCGGCGAGCGGGCCGGAAATACCGCCCTTGAAGAGGTGGTAATGGCGCTTCGATCCCGCAGCGAGTACTTCGGAGTCGACACGTCGATAAACACGCGCGAGATCATGCGCACTTCGCGCCTGGTCAGCAACGTCACGGGCATCTTCGTACAGCCCAACAAGTCGATCGTCGGAGCCAATGCGTTCGCGCATTCAAGCGGAATCCATCAGGACGGCGTGTTGAAGGAGCGCACAACCTACGAGATCATCGATCCTGTCGAAGTCGGTCTTCGCGGCAGCGCCATAGTCCTTACCGCGCGAAGTGGTCGGCACGCGTTACGCCACAGGGTCGAGCAGCTCGGACACGAGCTCAAAGACCACGAGTTCGAGCGCGTGTACACGGAGTTTTTGGAGCTCGCCGACAAGAAGAAGGAGATATACGACGAAGACCTCGAGGCTCTGGTCTCCGAGTCCGAGCGTGCGCTTGCCGGCGAGGTCTATCATCTTCAGTCGATTCACGTCATGTGTGGCGAGCCGGGTATTCCGACAGCGACCGTGGAGCTTGAGGTGGTCGCAACCGGCGAGCGGATGATCGACTCGAGTCACGGGACCGGCCCCGTTGATGCCGTGTACTGCGCGATCAATCGCATGATAGATGTGGAAAATGACCTGATCGAGTTCAGCGTCCAAAGCGTCACGCGCGGCATCGATGCCCTGGGTGAAGTCACGATCCGCGTGCGTAGCTCGGATGGCAGGGTGTTTACCGGCCGAGGCGCACACAGCGACATCATCACAGCCTCTGCGCGAGCGTACGTCAACGCGCTCAACAGGCTGCTGCTTGCAGCGCAAAAACCCTCAGCTATTGACGAGCCCTGATCAGGGGTTTTGAAGGTTTGGTAAGTCACATCCCTAAACAAGGAGGAAACAGCGAATGCCCCGCCCGATGACGATCACGGAAAAGATACTTGCCGCACATACTGACATGGATGAGGTTACGCCAGGCGAGCTCATTACCTGCCGGCTGGACATCGTCCTGGCAAACGACGTGACCGCGCCTATCGCGATCCGTGAGTTCAGGCGCACGGGCGCCGGTAAGGTCTGGGATCCAGAGAGGGTAGTGCTCGTTCCGGATCACTATACGCCGAATAAAGACATCAAATCAGCCGAGCAGGCGAAGATCATGCGCGATTTCGCGCGCGAGCAATCCATAACCAACTACTTCGAGATCGGGTGCATGGGTGTTGAGCATGCCTTGCTGCCTGAGCAAGGGATAGTGGTGGCCGGAGATGTTATCATCGGCGCTGACTCCCACACCTGCACCTATGGCGCATTGGGCGCCTTTTCCACAGGGGTGGGTAGCACCGACGCTGCTGCCGGAATGGCTATCGGCGAGGCCTGGTTCAAGGTTCCGGCCTCGATCAAGTTCGTGGTTAACGGCGAATTTCAGCCCTGGGTGTGCGGCAAGGACCTCATATTGCACATCATAGGCATGATCGGCGTGGATGGAGCGATATATCAGGCGATGGAGTTCACCGGATCTACCATCGATAGCATGGAGATGGACGATCGGATGACTGTCTGCAACATGGCCATCGAGGCGGGCGCCAAATCCGGGATTATCGCCGTCGACGATATCACGCGTGAGTATCTGACCGGCCGAGCAAAGCGTCCGTGGGTCGAGTATTACTCCGATCCAGACGCCGAATATGCTCGCATCATCGAGATCGACGCATCCGCTCTCAGGCCGACTGTCTCCTTCCCGCATCTGCCGTCCAACACCCGTCTTGCCGAGGAGTCCCGCGATGTCGCGATCGACCAGGTCGTGATCGGCTCGTGCACAAACGGGCGCATCGAGGATCTTAGGATCGCCGCCTCTGTCTTGAAGGGCCGAAAAGTTCATGACAGGGTTCGGCTTATAGTAATTCCGGCGACTCAGCGGATATACCAGCAAGCGATGCACGAAGGACTCTTCGATATCTTCCTGGACGCAAACGCCGCCATCTCGACTCCCACATGCGGTCCGTGTCTGGGTGGCCATATGGGCATTTTAGCTGCGGGCGAACGTGCGGTGGCGACTACCAATCGCAACTTTGTCGGGCGCATGGGAGACCCGACGAGCGAGGTTTACCTGAGCTCTCCCGCGGTTGCCGCCGCAAGCGCTGTGGCCGGACACATTGCCCTGCCTGATGACCTGACATGACAGGTCCACTTCAGTAATCTGCTCCCTGCTCTAGGAATTGGCCATTTACTTGCTGTAGACTTAGCGGCTGGTAATCGCGGCCTGATGACAGGAGATCGCGAGCTCGAATCAATTACTGGTGTGTGACCCAACATGATGGAGGATTTTTGATGCCGGAAGATCCCGTCCAGCAAGGCGACTCTAAGACGCAAGCAAACCGAACTCCTGGCCCGGGCAGGACAAAACGCCCATCTTCAATCTTTGACGACAAAGCCGTTCGCATCATGGCGTTTGTCGCTACGGGAGTATTGATTCTGTTCCTCGTTACCGTAGTGAGCGCATTGCTCACAGGGGTGCTTCAGCAGACCGGACCCAGGACCTTGATGGAAAGAGAGTTGACCGTCACTGGTCAGGCTATCGACGCGGGAACAACCGACGCCAGTGTCTGGGGTCAGCACATAGCGGCGCTCGTCGCTACCGAGCAGTATGCTCGTGCAAGAGCGGCCATCGCGGATGCGCGCGAAAGCGTCGATGACTCGAAAACCGCTGATATCGCTTTAGGGGAGGCGCGTCTGTTGCGAGCACAAGGCGAGTATCAGCAGGCACTTACCGCTGCCGATAAAGCCATCGAGCAGATCGACAAATACTACGAAGCACAAATTGCTCGCGGCGGGGTGGTCGGGCGTGCTGCGGAACTGCAGGGGAAACACGAGAACTACTACACAGCTAAGCTTCTCAAAGCGAAGATTTACGAAGACATGGAAGACTGGGAAGGCGCCCTGGAGTATTACAACCAGTTCATTGAGGGCAACCCCGGAGCTGCCGATATCCTTGTTGATCGCGGAAACGTAAAGCTAAGGCTGGGAGACGAGAGTGGGGCGGAGGCTGATTTCCGCGAGGCGCTGAGATTCGACCCCTACTATCCGAGGGCGCACGATGGACTTGAGAGAATCGGAGCTTCGCAATGAGCGATCTGCCCATTACACTCACACCTGCAGCACCGGCTCCGGCGAAAAAGTCACGCAGGGGCAGGCGAATTTTAGGATTGACCCTCGTCGTGCTCTTTCTCTTGCTCGGGCTCGCTACATTTCTGTTGCTAAGGCTGATCGATCCCCCTGGAGATCCAGTGGCTGAAGCCGATTTGGGTGGTGTCACTTGGGTGCGATCCATATATGGAATGAGCTTGGCCCCGGAAGATCAGTTTCTCCGTACCGCGTCGGCTGTTCCCGGCCCGGACGGCTCGATATATATCATCGACTCTCAGCACCGCGCGGTTATGAGATTCACTCCTGATGGCAGGTTCATTGAGATGTTCAGGGGACCCGAAGATGATCCGCTGATCTCTCCATCGCGTATGACGGTTAGCTCTGATGGCCTTATGTATATAGTAGAGACGCAGCAAGACAGGGTCAGGGTACTTGACTCGGCCGGAAACGATGCGGGCTCCTTCAATATCCCCAGACCCGTTTCTGTGGCTGTCAGCGATGACAGGATTGTGGTCGGATCGATAATGGGTTTTGCGATATTGGATAAAGAGGGTAGTCCCATCGAGATTATCGGCTCAAGAGGCCAAGCAGACTATCAGTTCGACTATGTTCACGGTGTTGCAATTGCGGAGAACGGTAATATCTTTGTCGCCGACTCATTCAACAATCGTCTTAGCGCTTATGACGCGGATGGAAACCGGCTTTGGATCGTACGTACCGGCATGCCCGGCAACCAGGCCGATATGGAGGATGGTCGCCTTACGGTAAGAGAGGCCGAGGATCAGGTGCTCAAGGGTCAGGATGCCTTGCAGTTGCCGTTGGGCATCACTCTCGATGGTGCGGGACGCATCGTGGTAGCCGATATGTTCGAATGCACTTTAGCGGTCTTCAACGCCGAGGACGGTTCGTTTGTTGGCAAGTTTGGCAACGTGGGAGCCGAAGACGGAAAGTTTTTCTACCCGACAAGTGTCAGTTACGATCCTCAGCGGGATTGGTTTACGGTTGCCGATAGCCTGAACAGCAGGGCGCAGATCGTAAGGATTCCGGGATCATCCGGAGGTGGCGATCTGGTAGCAGCTGCGAACAGGGCGCTTACCGGCCCGGTTCGAGCGTGTGCGATACCGCTTGCGCTCGTCATAATGGCTCTGGCAGTCTTCCTTATCAGCAGGGCGCGCAAGAAGAAGCAGAAAGATGCGTTGACCACCTCCTGAGGGGCTGCAGGGGTATGGACAACGTGTGGAGTTTTGAGTATTCTGTGAAGAGTACAGTTTACTTAATGTAGGCTGTCTAAGAATTGGCTCGCGAACCCTGATATTGGGGTCGCACCAAAATCTAAACTTGGGAATGGAGGTGTAGCTAATGAAACAAGTAATTTCACGTACATTTGGTACAAAAGGAGGTATGGTGAATCGCAAAAGAAGTATTCTGTTTGTCGCGTTGACGGTCGCCCTTGTCTTTGCTTTCGCGGCTTCCGCATACGCATACCTGGCTCCAACCCGGGCCAGGACTTTCAACTGGATGACTGATTACTACACTTGGGGAACCCCGATAGGAAGCGGCGTGGCCGGAGGCATTACAATTGCAGAGATTGGCGCTAACCCGGCCAACCCTGGAGTTCACGCCAACTATCTGGCAAACACCGCCAAGTGCGGTATCTGCCACTCGGTTCACCGAGCCAGAGGTGATGGAGTCAAGCTGCTCAATGCTCAATTCGGTACGTGTGCTGGCTGTCATATGACTGGTTCTACAGTTACGAACGTAGTTATTAACTGGGCGTCAGGTGGTCCGCACTCTTCAGGTAACCCCGCATTGTGTCTCAACCGGGCGTGCCATATGAACAACCCGCATGGCGCCGGTGGTTCACAGTACACGATTGTGGCTGAGAAGCTGCTCAATCCTTACACGGACTCCATGTTTACCACAGCGCTCGCCAACCCCGTCTCTTCGGGTATAACCGTGGCCGCGCTGGATGGTGCCGTTTGGCCTGACTCCACCGAGTCAGCTGTTCGCACAGGATACAACTGCAACATCTGCCATTCCTCCACGATGCTTGCGGTAGTCGGAAGCTGGACTGTTGAGGGTGAGACACGGTGGTGGGCGGAAGATCGTCATGCCAACATAGCCGCGACTCAGACCGCTCAGGTTCAAAAGACTGGACATCCAACTATAGGCTCTACGGCTGCTACGAGCAGAGCGGGTGTCCCGATCGCGTGGGCTCCGGTCTCTGACTGCGAGAGCTGCCACGACCAGACAGATGCCGCGACATGGTCCGGTTTTACCTTCCCGCACGGACAGACTCCGGTTGGTGCAAGCAATTTGCCGGCGGGTAGGTCCTTGCTGTGGATGGGTTGGTCCGGCGGCGTAGGACAGCCTCTGAGCCGCATCGAAAATGATCAAATGAAGGCATTCGACGGCAACTGCCTCAAGTGCCATCGTAACACTGCTGGTGATGCTGGTGTCGGTGTGACCTACTAGCATTCAGACGCATGAACTGTTTACGGCTGTAACCTTTATGGTTGTAAGCAGAAGTGGGGGCCGGTCTCACGTATGTGGGACCGGCCCCAATGTCAGGAGCCGGTCGTACTCTACGCGAAGGTGTTGATTCGTGATTAAGTGGCCCGTATTGAGCGACAAGAACAAGCTGTGGATGTGGCTTGTTGTTGTCGCTCCCTTTACGTTGGCGCTCTTTGCGGGCACCTACCATTACATGGCATTTCCATCATGCCTTTCATGCCATCAGCAGGAGTCCTTCGTAAACGCCACAGCCGCCTCTCCACACTCCGAAGTCGATTGCGCGTCTTGCCATATCCCGCGCGGCGTTATTGGTAGAGTTGAATTCGGAGCTCAGCATCTCGCCAACGTTGTTTTCTCTCGCCCTTACGGCGCGAGGGATTTGAGTTATGTCAGTAACTCTGCCTGCTTGGGCTGCCACGAAGAAGTGGTGGAGGCGCGGCTGACGAATAACGGGATCAGAATCGAGCATGCATACTGTGCGGTCGAAACGGATTGCGCCGAGTGTCACTCGACGGTAGCTCATGGGGCGCAGATATCCTGGGTGCGTACCTATTCGATGGATACATGCCTGACGTGCCATGTCGCACAAGCGGCTATGGATTGCGCGATGTGTCACGAGGGTCGGTCCAGGGAGGATCGCATTACCTCAGGGACGTTTGCTGTCACTCACGGTGAGCGATGGGAACAGACGCATGGCATGGGAGACTCCACGACGTGCGTGGCCTGTCACACGGCCGCTTCTTGTGATACTTGCCATGGGGTCGGAACTCCCCATAGCCCTAACTTCGTTCGAGCGCACTCGGATTACGCGCTAAGCCCTGAGGCACAGTGCACCGACTGCCATCAGCAGCGCTTCTGCGACGATTGTCATGGGACGGAAATGCCTCATACAGGCGAATTCGTTCGGACACACGCACAGCCAGCGCAAGAGGATGAGCGGTCTTGTAATCGCTGTCATTTACAGGCTGACTGCAATCTTTGCCATGACGCGCATGTACATCCCGGAGGCGCGATCGGAACGCTGCCGGACGAGGGAGGGGGTCGATGATGCCCGGAGGCGAATTGGGGCTGGAAAATGTCGGCGCTCTGCTCCTCACGTTGCTACTTGATCCTATCTCCGATCTTGCGGCTGCCCTGCTTCTATACGCGATCATCGGGACACTCCTTGCGATACTGCTCGTCATTGCGATCATGTTTGTTGCCTCCGGCGATGACCAGGAGGATGAAGAGCTTGAGCCAGATGCCGACCAGGCGGTAGCCTCGCCTGACCTGGTAGTTGAGGAGGTGAACCAGGACTCTCCCGCGCCCATCTCGGCGAAAAAATCCTACGTGCCTTTACGGCAAAGGCTTGCGAGTGCCGGGATCTTTTTGCTCTTTTTTGGCGGAGTCTGGATGGTTACAGGCTATACGACATCGGTTTCGTTCGTCTGTACCGGCTGTCATGTCGAGAGCGTGCATACGATTTCGGATGTGGCTGAGGATCCGCACGAGGGGGTCACCTGTGTTGCTTGCCATGAGCCTGGAGGTGTTCTGGCAAGGGTGACCACGGAACTCCCATCGCGCTCTTTGCATATCTTCGGCGCACTTACCGGTTTTGTGGACTACGACTACTATGGCAGGGTTACGCAGTCGGCCTGTCGCACCTGTCACTCTGCTGAAATTGCTGCAGATACCTTCAACGAGCGGCGCGGCATCAGAATGTCTCACGATGAACCTTTAGAGGCAGGGGCTGCCTGTCTTGATTGTCACACTCTCTACGACGGGGTTGTCGCCAGTCACAGTGCGGGGATGGCGCCGTGCTTGCGCTGTCACAACCAAGTGATCGCATCGAGTGATTGTGCGGTCTGTCATGAGGGAGACCCGGCCGCCTCGGCCAGCGTTCCCGCCACGTTCCAGCCCGCAGCGTTAGTTCAGGAGCTTCGATGTGGTGGATGCCACAACGAAGTGAGGGACTGCGATCCTTGCCATGGACTCAGGTTGCCGCATTCGAACGAGTTCAAGCTGTATGCGCATGCTCGCCAGGCGGCGGTGGATTTCTGGACCGGTGACGGTCGTCTTTGCCAGCCGTGTCATACGGAGACGAGACGCCCATGCACCCAATGTCACGGACAGATGCTTGGAGTTGGGCATCCGCCTTCGCTGATGAGTGATCATCAGGGCGCGGATGAGGCAGCGTGTGATACCTGCCATCAACAGTGGGCCTACTCTGCCCAGCGGGACTTTTGTCTAGATGTGTGTCATACAGAGGCCGCTTACCGGTATAGTCCTCGGTAGGAGGTTTTATCGATGTCAGGCATCCAGGGTAGTCCAATCTTGAGCTCACGCTGGATGTTTGGTGCCCTGATTTTGCTTGCGTTTCTCTCTCCCGGCGCTTGGCTTATCACCAATCTTCCTCCAGTGCCGATCGCCAAGGCGCTCAACCTTTTGACTGTCGCGCTCTGGCTTATCGCGTTAGGCCTAGGTGTTGTCGCCACCACCAGGCTGGATAGGCGTCTTTCTCTGGGAGTTGCAGCCGTTTTAGTTGCGATCGCGATCTCGTGGCTCGGCGCAGGCAGCCTGTTTGCGGCTTTTTTCTACGATCTTTACGCGAATATGCCACTCGTGCAGTGGCTCGCTTTCCCTGCGATGTTTCTGTTGGCGGCCAGACTCCTGCTTGATGAAAGTGAGATGAAATCTTCCCTTTTGGTAGTTGTGTGCGTCGCCGCGCTCCTATCGGCGATCGTTGCCTATCAGCAGATAACGACAGCGACGATCAGGGTTTTTGGCTCGACGGGGTACAGCACAACGGCGCTGATGCCGCTGATACCCATCGCTGTCGCTATCGCGTCTCGAACAGTGGGAGCGACGCGTCTGGTAATGTATGCCTCGGCGTTGGTGATCGGCATCGGGGCGGGGGTGTTTTCCGGCTCGACGATGGGGCTTTTGAGCGTTGTGTTCTCGGTCGCGCTGGCGGTATTCGTTCATCCGGCGATCTTGCACGGGGCGGGAGGTGTGTTTCGAGCTCTTCGCGCTTCAGCGATGCTTGTCGCTCTCTTGCTGGCTTCAGCCCTGATTTTCGCGCAAGTTCCCGCGCTTAGCGCAAGGTTTGTCGACTTTCATGCGCTGGCTGCTGGGGACGGAAATATGCTTTCGCGAGTTCACATGTGGCAGGGCGCACAGGAGATGCTTCTCGACCGACCGCTGACTGGCTTTGGCCCAAGTGGATATCGTGTGGCCGCCGTGGAGTACCTTCCGCCCGAAGCGTTTCAGCACATTCCCGATCGACCCGACAGCATAGATCCGACGGTGTATAGCCCTCAGTCGCCTCACTCGATCATCTGGGAGATCACCACGCGACTGGGACTCCTCGGGCTTATAGCTTTTATGGGGCTTTTCGCGGTTTGGGCGCTGGTGCTAAGGGAGAAGTTGAAGGTGCCCGACTCGGCTGCAACTTTGCGGCTCGGGCTCGCGGCTGGGTTTCTCTCGGCTCTCTTTGCGTTGCTTGTCAATCCGGTGATCTTCGCGATCGGCCTTTTTGCTCCGGTTATGGCCGGGCTCGCGGTCGCCCCGTTGGCGTCGGCGGAAGCTGAAAATCCGGTGCGGAAGCGAAACCCTGCGCCGGGCGACGCGGGCATATTCGGCCGACTGCGACTCCTGTTTGTCGCTTCCGGCCTGCTAACAGCGATTGTCGCGGTGTGGCTTGGTTATGCCGAGATGCGGCTTACAGCTTTCCATGCTGACGATCCAAGACAAGCGCTTGTCTTTTTCGAGGAAACGCTTGAAAAGATACCCGGTCACCCCCAGGTCCAAAGACAAGCGCTTGAGACGCGTTTGCTTGTCGCTCGCGATGCTGACGAGCATCTTTACGCCCGTCAGGCCGTCGAGCGGGCACCCGAGCACATCGCCGCGTTCGCCCCAAACCTCGTGAGTATCGCGACCCACTCACTTTATCAGGCCCGAAATACCGGCCGTACCGACCTGTCGTGGGAACAAGAGCTGCTCGATACAGCGGCAGCCAGGATTCCGCCCACTCCCGCCCTTGTGGCCGAGCAGCTGCACCTCGCCGTCCTTACCGGCGACCCGGATCGGGTTCTCGAAGCGTTGCCTGATGCCCGTAGGTGGGGTAATTATTATCCCTTCATCGACGATTACTTTGAGCGCGCCGAAGCCCTTATCGGCGATAGGCAGTGACAGATATAAGGAGGATTTGCTTGGAAACTAGAGGTTGTGTTTATGCGGTCATACTCGCTGGTGGTAGCGGTCAGCGGTTCTGGCCGCTCTCGCGTGAGCTGTCCCCAAAGCAAATGCTCACCGTCTTTGGGCACAACTCCCTTATTGTGCAGGCCATACATCGCGTGGACGATTTTGTGGAGCCCGGCGACGTTTTGGTGGTCACAGGCGAGCGGCTCTTCGATGAGTTGAGAAACCACCTCTCTTCTCAGTCGGAAAGTTCGGCGCGCAAGGTCAGATATCTGGTCGAACCGCTTGCGCGCAATACGGCGCCCGCGATCGCCTATGCTGCTGCTACGCTGGAGCTTGCTGACCCGGAAGCGGTTATGATCGTTTCCCCCTCCGATCACCTGCTTGACGCAGGCCAGGAGTGGAAATCGTGCGTGCGCTCGGCCATAGATGCCGCCAGGAGCGGTTTTCTGGTGACTATCGGGATCACCCCGACGGGGCCTGAGACTGGATATGGCTACATCAAGGTCGGCCACCTGTTGCCAGATACTGCGCATGGCACAGAGATCGACCCGACTCTTTCTGCGGGCCCGCGCGGTGAAGCGCTCGCGCATGTGGCGGAGCGCTTCGTCGAGAAGCCCGAGCTCTCGGTCGCGAAGGCGCTTTTGGCCGAAGGGGGCTATCTGTGGAACTCCGGCATCTTTGTGATGCGCGCAGCGCAAGTGCTCGAAGAGATGGATTCTTTCGAGGACACTGCCCCTATCGCTCAAACGGCGCGTTGGCTTGCGCGGCAAAGTGCCGGCGGTTCTCCCGATCTCGATGAGGCTCGTGAGAGGTTCTCGAAGCTCTCGGCCATATCGATAGATCACGCGGTTTTGGAGCGATCCGAAAGCGTCGCGGTTATTCCGGCTTCACTTAAGTGGAGTGACGTGGGCTCCCTGCTTGCGCTAGAGGGTGTCGCAACTCCCGATGAGGGCGGGGTCGTTCGGTCAGGAAGAGGCGTCGATATTGATACCTCTTCGACGATTGTGTACTCGACCGATCGTCTCGTCGCCACCTTGGGGGTAAAGGACCTGCTCGTGATCGACACTGCGGACGCGACCTTGGTGGCCGCCAAGGATCGCGCGCAGGATGTGCGCCTTGTCGTTGATGCGCTATTGGCGCTCAAGGCCGAGGAGGCGGTCTTGCCGAAGGTCAGCCTGCGCCCATGGGGCTCTTGGACGAGCCTTCTGAAGGGTCCAGGCTTTCAAATCAAGCTTCTGGAGATACATGCCGGCGCCAAGCCGAGCTTGCAACGGCATCATCATCGATCCGAGCACTGGATCGTCGTGGCGGGTACCGCGCTTGTGACCCGAGGCGACGAGCGCTTCGAGGTCCACGTCAATGAAAGTGCGTATATACCCATCGGATCGACACACAGGATCGAGAATTGCGGTAAAGTGCCGCTGAAAGTTATCGAGGTTCAGGTGGGCGAGTACCTGGGCGAGGACGATATCGTTCGGATCGAGGACGACTGGAACAGGGAGGTTTAGATATAGTGGGGAAACGTGCGCTAATAACAGGGTTTACCGGGCAGGACGGCTCCTATCTGGCCGAGCTTCTGCTTGAGAAGGGGTATGAGGTTTTTGGCATGGTAAGACGCCTCTCAGCTGAGAACTATGAGAGGGTGGAGCACCTGCTCGACCAGGTCAAGCTCGTCGAAGGTGACCTGCTCGACGAGTACTCGATAATGGATGTTCTGACGAGCACCTCGCCGGGCGAGGTCTACAACCTAGCCGCGCAGTCGTTCGTACCGACCTCCTTTTCGCAGCCGATGCTTACAGCGCAGTACAACGCGTTAGGGCCCTTGCGTTTTCTGGAGGCCATAAGGCGCCTTGCGCCTGACACGCGCTTCTATCAGGCTTCGACCTCAGAGATGTTCGGGCACGTTCGCGAGGTTCCGCAAACCGAGATGACCCCCTTTCATCCGCGCTCACCTTACGGTGTCGCAAAAGCATACGCGCATTTTATTACCGTGAACTATCGCGAGTCTTACGGAATTCATGCCAGCAACGGCATCCTTTTCAATCACGAATCGCCTCGCCGAGGCATGAAGTTCGTCACCAGAAAGATCACCGATGGTGTGGCACGCATCAAGCTGGGGCTCGCGCGCGAGCTTAGGCTCGGTAACCTGGAAGCCAAGAGGGATTGGGGTTTTGCCGGCGACTCTGCAAAAGCCATGTGGCTGATGCTCCAGCATGATGAGCCTGATGACTACGTTGTTGCGATGGGTCACGAGCACTCCGTGCGTGAGTTTTGCGAAATCGCGTTCGCGCGGGTAGGGCTGGATTACCGCGATCATGTTGTGGAGGATCCCGAATTTTGGCGCCCAGCTGAGGTCCACAGGCTTTTGGGCGACTCCACAAAAGCTCGCGATAAGCTGGGCTGGGAGCCAAGGGTTACGTTCGAGGAACTGGTCGCGATGATGGTCGACGCCGACATGGAGCGGCTCGCCAGGCAGCAAGGGTGATCAGTTCGTCAAACAACGGAGGGAGCGATTCGTGAAGGTGCTCTCCGTCAACGCCGCCGTGCTCGGAGGAGGCGCCGAGAAATCCGCCCTGTCACTGCACGAGTCGTATCTGGCCCGTGGCGTTGAGTCCGTACTGGCGGTTGCCAACTATAACGCTGAGGCTGACGGTGTCATGGAGATTCCGCGCGACGCTTACCGAAGCGCCTGGGCGCGAGAGTTGCTTAGAGCTGCTTGGCGAGTGCAGGGTGGGTACACCGCCCGCCCGGGCGTTCGTGCGACGCTTTCCAGGGGCCTTAGGGTCGCCGCAGAGCCGGATCGCTGGCTGCGTGTCGCCCGCGGGCACGAAGATTTCGATTTTCCCTGGACAAAGCACCTGCTCGACCTCAGTCCTTTTTTGCCGGACATCGTTCACCTGCACAACTTGCACGGTGGGTATTTTGATGTCAGGGCACTGCCGGCGATCTCGGCGCAAGTGCCTACCGTGATTACCTTGCACGATACATGGCTGTTGACGGGGCACTGCGCGCAGCCGCTCGAGTGCCTGCGCTGGAAGACAGGATGCGGTTCGTGTCCAGACCTCAAGCGCTACGTTCCTATCAGGGCCGATAAGAGCGCGGAAAATCTCGAAGTGAAGCGTCGCTCGCTGCTTTCAAGCGAAGTGGCGCTGGTAGCTCCATCGCAATGGATGCTTTCGATGGCAGAGAAGGCGGGCTTGCTTACAGAGGGACGCGAGGCCCGCGTCATCTACAACGGCATCGATGCGGAAGGGGTTTTCGTCCCGGGTAACCTCGAGGAGGCCAGGGCGCGCTTGGGTTTGCCAATGGGAAAAAAGATCGCGCTCGTTGTCGCCAAAGGAGCTTTCAGCAATCCCCTCAAGGGCTTCGGTGTGCTCAGCGCGGCGCTTAGTGAGCTTCCCGTCGAAGTTGCAAAGGACCTGCTTGTGCTCGTGCTCGGCGAGGACACGAGTGGGCAGGGAGAGCGCTTTGCAGGCAGCCCGGTCGAGGTAAGGGGCGTGCCATTTGCGAGCGACCCGATGGTGCTCGCCGATTACTACAGGGCTGCCGATGTCTTTGTGAACCCATCGCTCGCCGAGAGTTTTTCTCTCGTAACCGTAGAGGCGATGGCGTGTGGGATACCTGTCATCGCAAGTGATATCGGCGGCATTCCCGAGATCGTGCTCCATGGTAAAACCGGTATTTGTGCCAAGGCCGGCTCCTCGAAAGAGTTCGCTTCCGGTCTGGTGCGGCTTCTTTCCGATGAGGGATTGCGGCGTGAGTATGCCATGGCAGGAGTCAGACGAGTGAAGTCGAAGTTTACGTTAGATAGGCAAGTGGGTTATTATTTAGACTACTTCAGGGAACTTTGCGAAAGGTCTGATTCGAGCAGCGCATCTCACAAGGGGCAGTGAATGAAATGAGGGTGAATCTTCGATATACGCAGCTTGGCTGCTTAATTGCGGCTTTTCTTGGGGCTTGGTTGTGTCTGTCGATCCCCGAAGCCACGGCTTCCACAACAACTCCAAGTATCGGGGTCGAAGAGTGTTGGAGTTGCCACGGACAGACGCTTCACCAAGACAGGATCAGTCAGACGACTTGCTCGATATGCCACGGCAATTTCTCTAATTATGTGGCATGCGAGGCTAGCGGCTGCCATGGTGTTCACAGCGCGGCCTGGCTGGGAGCCGTGTTCGGCCCAGCATTTCACTCGTCGGCCTTTTATCGGGACTGCCTGAGTTGCCATTATAGAGCAGTGCCGCGTCCAAGCAGGTGGATACCTCACGATCCTCCCGCATTTGACGTTCATGTCGTGGCAGACCCAGCACCGCCCCACTCCGTTGCACTTGAAGACGCCCGTCACCAAACCACAAGCTCGCCCCAGTGTGGGCTTTGCCATGATCTTGCGATCACCGCTGAGCACGAAGGGCTTACAACCCGAGCAGGCCAGCCCTTTACCTGTCTTACGTGCCACGCTGGGCCTTCAGGATCAGTTCCAGCCTTTGCTATCTTGCCGGCGGGATCTTCTGGAGTATCAGGGCAGTCTTTATCTGGAGATTCAGGGGAACTCTCAGCTCAGCAAGTCTCGGCGATGAATGTGACTGAGCCTTTCGCCTGTGAGACCTGTCATGTGGGAGCCGGCCACGATGTGCTTCACGACGGAGGGCTAGCACCCTTCCCCGCAAGCTGCAGTGCGTGTCACGTCTCAAACCTTATCCCTGAACACAACGGAGATTGCGCACTTTGCCACGCTCCAAACGTCGATATCACGATATCTACAGCGGTTGCCAATAACGATGTCAGGTGCAACAGCTGCCACCCCGGACTTCACGTAAGGACCTGGGGAGCTCCTGATTACTACGCTCCAGATACAAGGGGAGGTCCTGGCGGCAGAGGCGATTACTTGAGGTGGATCGGGGACAACCCCACATCGCCTGGAGTACACGGAGGATATAAGGCCACAACCGCCAAGTGCGGAGTGTGTCACTCTGTCCACAGGGCAAGAGGGGATGGGATATTCCTTCTAAACACTCAAGATGCCACCTGCACGGGGTGTCACAGGGCTGGGGCTTCCACGGTCACAAACGTCGTTATAACGTGGGAGGCCGGAGGACCTCACGGTTCTGGAGACAATGCCGCTTGCACCTCTATCGGATGTCATCTGAACAACCCGCATGGTGTCGGAGGCTCGCAGTATCAAGTCATCTCTCAGAAGCTTTTGAACCCGGCAACCGATGCTCTGCTTACAACAGCGCTTGCAAGCCCTAATCTTTCAGGCATCACGACAACCGCCCTTTCAGGCACCGTTTGGCCCGATTCAACAGAGTCGATCGTTCGAACCGGATACAACTGCAACCTTTGCCACACCTCCACGATGCTAGCGGTGGTGGGAAGCTGGACCGTTGATGGGGAGACGCGGTGGTGGGCGGAGAATCGCCACCAAAACATAGGTGATCACACGCCTGTATCGAAAACAGGACATCCAACTGTAGGCTCTACTACAGCTACGAGCAGAGCCGGTCTTCCGATCGCATGGGCTCCTGTCACAGATTGCGAAAGCTGCCACGACCAAACCGATAGCTCTACCCGAACAGGCTATACCTTCCCGCACTCACAAACTCCAAGGGGCACTAGTGCCACAGGACCTTCCAGAGCATGGCTTTGGATGAGCTGGGCAGGATCTGTGGGAGCTACAAGGCAACCTGTCGCATCCGAAGAGCAAAAGGCCTTTGACGGCAACTGCCTGAAGTGTCACAGGAGCGCAGAGGCAACAGC